>NZ_JAZEWV010000099.1:0-358 GCF_036353415.1 Actinacidiphila polyblastidii | reverse complement strand
CATCGCGCTCAGCGCCTCCTCCGCGCTGGTCGGCGAGGACGCCCTGACCTGGCTGGGCACGCTCAGCGGACTGCTCATCACCACCGCCGGGCTGTGCCTGCTGCCCAGCGCACTACGCAGCCTGCGCTCACCCAGACCACCCAGACCACCCGCGGACACACCCCCACCCTCCGAGCCCCACCACCGCCCGCAGCCCCACCCCCACGACCACCCCCCAACCCGAACGCCCCCACCCACAACCAGCACCAGACCACAGACCGCAACGCACAGCCCAGCCACCACCGTCCTCGACCACGCACCAGCAGCCGACCACCACCACCAGCACCACCCCCACCACCACGACCACCACGACCACGAG
>NZ_JAZEWV010000098.1:0-373 GCF_036353415.1 Actinacidiphila polyblastidii | reverse complement strand
TAGGGTCCGTCTTCAAAGATCATCTGATGGTGGATCATGGTGGCGTGATACGTCGCCATGAACTCACCGATCGGGAGTGGGAGTTGCTCGCTCCGCTGATACCGCGGGCCGTGACGGGCCGTCCGCGTGTGGAGGACCGGCGGGTCATCAACGGGATGGTCTACAAGATCCGGACCGGAGTCTCCTGGCGTGACCTGCCGGAACGCTACGGACCGTGGAAGACGGTCTACACCCGCTTCCGACGCTATGCCCTGGACGGCGTGTTCACCCGGGCTCTCCAGCAGGTCCAGGCCCATGCGGACTCCGCCGGCGATATCGACTGGCTGGTGCAGATCGACTCCACCATCGTCCGCGCGCACCAGCACGCCGCCGC
>NZ_JAZEWV010000097.1:0-379 GCF_036353415.1 Actinacidiphila polyblastidii | reverse complement strand
TATCGCGCTCAGCGCCTCCTCCGCGCTGGTCGGCGAGGACGCCCTGGCCTGGCTGGGCACGCTCAGCGGACTGGTCATCACCACCGCCGGGCTGTGCCTGCTGCCCAGCGCACTACGCAGCCTGCGATCACCCAGACCACCCGCGGACACACCCCCACCCTCCGAGCCCCACCACCGCCCGCAGCCCCACCCCCACGACCACCCCCCAACCCGAACGCCCCCGCCCACAACCAGCACCAGACCACAGACCGCAACGCACAGCCCAGCCACCACCGTCCTCGACCACGCACCAGCAGCCGACCACCACCACCCCCACCACCCGCACCACCACGACCACGACCACGACCACCCCCACGACCACGACCACGGCGACCACGAC
>NZ_JAZEWV010000096.1:0-406 GCF_036353415.1 Actinacidiphila polyblastidii | reverse complement strand
CACGGCGACCACCGCCACACCCACGGATGGCTCGGCCGCCACCGCCACAGCCACGCCCCCCGCTCACGCCGCGGCAGGGGCGGCCTGATCGGCATCGGCATCGCCGGCGGCCTGGTCCCCAGCCCCTCCGCCCTCGTGGTGCTACTCGGCTCCATCGCCCTGGGACGCACCGGCTTCGGCATCCTGCTCGTCGTCTGCTACGGCCTCGGCATGGCCGCCACACTCGCCGCCGCCGGACTCCTCCTGCTCCACCTGCGCGACAAGATCCCCACCCCCCACGCAAGCCGCTGGCACACCCTCACAGACTGGGGCACCCGACTCACCCCCCTGGCCACCGCCACCCTCATCCTCGCCGTGGGCCTCGGCACCGCCCTGCAAGCCCTACCGACCTGACACCACCCCAACC
>NZ_JAZEWV010000095.1:0-427 GCF_036353415.1 Actinacidiphila polyblastidii | reverse complement strand
CACACCCCCCGACACACCACCCACCGACATGGACGCCTCGGTGCCGTTCCACCGGGCCAGGAGCTGCTGCTCCTCGTGTGTCGCGGCCTCCAGGGAGGCCACCCGGGCACGGGGCAGCCGGGCGAAAGCGGTGAGGAGGGCGGTGAACCGGGAGAGCAGGACGCGGGCCTCGTCGCCGGTGACCCGGTCCGGGCGGTGCGCGAGCCGCAGGGTCAGACCGGCGCCGGAGAGGGCCGGAGGAAGAGCGGCCAGCGACAGGGTGTAGTGGGTGTCACCGGAGCCCTCGGCGCGGGTCAGGGTCAGTCCGGCGGCGGGATCGGTGTGCGCGGCCGCGTCGAGGGGGTAGTTCTCGTAGGCCGTGACGGTGTCGAAGAGGGTGCCGAGGCCGGCGGTTCGCTGGATGTCGGCGAGCCCGAGGTGCTGGTGG
>NZ_JAZEWV010000094.1:0-431 GCF_036353415.1 Actinacidiphila polyblastidii | reverse complement strand
GTCGCGGCGCCCGCGGCGCAGGAGGACGCCGCGGCGCACACCCCGGCGGCGGGCCTGATCGGCACGCCGTTGGCGCGCAGCATCGCGCGCAGGTCGAGGATCAGCGGGAAGACCTCGTGGTTCCAGTCCGCGCCCTGCTCGTTCCAGGCGTGCTGCTCCGCCTCCACGGCCATCCGGTCCTCCGCGAAGACCCGTTCGGTGAACCGCCGGATGAAGGGCCAGGCCAGGTCGAGGGCCGCGCCGAACCGCGGCTTCTCGATCATCAGCAGGCCGTGCACGTGGTTGGTGCGCTGCGCCGCGTCCTCCGGCACGTAGGCGACCCACAGGCTGAAGGCGGGTTTGTCCGCGCCCTCCGGCTCCAGGCGGAGCGTCTGGTAGGGGTACTCGGTACGGATGGTGAGGACGTCGGGGGACGTCCGGCCGCCGCGGCC
>NZ_JAZEWV010000093.1:0-438 GCF_036353415.1 Actinacidiphila polyblastidii | reverse complement strand
CCTGACCGCCGCCCTGGAGATCGACCCGTCCCTCACCTGGGCCCTCGTTCAGCGCGGACAGGCTCATCGTCAGGCAGACCAGTTCGACGAGGCCATCGCCGACTACACCGCCGCCCTGGAGATCGACCCCTCCCTCACCTGGGCCCTCGTCCAGCGTGGGGAAACTCATCGTCAGGCAGACCAGTTCGACGAGGCCATCGCCGACTACACCGCCGCCCTCCAACAAGACCCCACTGACGCTATGGCACTCGGCTCGCGCGGACAGGCTCATCGTCGGGCGGGGCGGTTCGGCGAGGCCGTCGCCGACCTGACCGCCGCCCTGGAGATCGACCCCTCCCTCACCTGGGCCCTCGTCGAGCGTGGGGAAGCTCATCGTCAAGCGGGGCGGTTTGACGAGGCCGTCGCCGACTACACCGCCGCCCTCCAACAAGACCCCAT
>NZ_JAZEWV010000092.1:0-442 GCF_036353415.1 Actinacidiphila polyblastidii | reverse complement strand
GGGATCAGCGGGACGAACGCGCACGTGATCGTGGAGCAGGCGCCCGAGGAGGACCGGGATCAGGCGGCCGAGGGGATTCCCGCGGGCGGGGAGGGCACGGGCGGTGAGGGCACGGGGGCCGTGCCGTGGGTGCTGTCCGCCCGAAGCCCTCAGGCGCTGCGGGAGCAGGCGGCGCGGCTCGCCGACTGGAGCGAGGACCCGGCGCACGCAGGGGTCAGCGCGGCGGCAGTGGCCCACCGACTCGCCTTCGGACGGGCCCGGTTGACGCATCGTGCGGTGGTGGTGGGTGAGGGGCGTGCGGCGCTGCTCTCGGGGCTGCGGGCACTGGCGCAGGACGGTGACTCACCCGCGCTGATCCGCGGCACCAGCAGCAGCACGGGTAGGGGACCGGGTTCGGGTCGTGAGGGGATACGGCCGGTGTTCGTCTTTCCCGGGCAGGGCT
>NZ_JAZEWV010000091.1:0-523 GCF_036353415.1 Actinacidiphila polyblastidii | reverse complement strand
AATGACACGACTTCGGCGGTACGCTTGAGCCCCGCTACATTGTCGGCGCGGAATCACTTGACCAGTGAGCTATTACGCACTCTTTCAAGGGTGGCTGCTTCTAAGCCAACCTCCTGGTTGTCTCTGCGACTCCACATCCTTTCCCACTTAGCGTACGCTTAGGGGCCTTAGTCGATGCTCTGGGCTGTTTCCCTCTCGACCATGGAGCTTATCCCCCACAGTCTCACTGCCGCGCTCTCACTTACCGGCATTCGGAGTTTGGCTAAGGTCAGTAACCCGGTAGGGCCCATCGCCTATCCAGTGCTCTACCTCCGGCAAGAAACACACGACGCTGCACCTAAATGCATTTCGGGGAGAACCAGCTATCACGGAGTTTGATTGGCCTTTCACCCCTAACCACAGGTCATCCCCCAGGTTTTCAACCCTGGTGGGTTCGGTCCTCCACACGGTCTTACCCGCGCTTCAACCTGCCCATGGCTAGATCACTCCGCTTCGGGTCTTGAGCGTGCTACTGAAACGCCCT
>NZ_JAZEWV010000090.1:0-615 GCF_036353415.1 Actinacidiphila polyblastidii | reverse complement strand
GAATGCGGAGATGGCGGCGCGGCGGGGGTGGTGGGTGGTGGGCCAGGGTTGGGGGTGGGTGAGGAGTTGGATGTGTCCTTGGGTCCAGTCGGTGTGGGGGGTGGGTTGGTCGATGTGGAGGGTGGGGGGGAGGGTGGTGTGGTGGAGGGCTTGGATCATTTTGATGAGTCCGGCGGTGCCGGCGGCGGCTTGGGTGTGGCCGATGTTGGATTTGATGGATCCGAGGTAGAGGGGGGGTGTGGTGGGGGGTCGTTGTCCGTAGGTGTTGAGGAGTGCTTGGGCTTCGATGGGGTCGCCGAGGGTGGTGCCGGTGCCGTGGGCTTCGACGGCGTCGATGTCTTGGGGGGTGAGGTGGGCGTTGGTGAGGGCGGTGTGGATGACGCGTTCTTGGGCGAGTCCGTTGGGTGCGGACAGGCCGTTGGAGGCGCCGTCCTGGTTGATGGCGGTGCCGCGGATGAGGGCGAGGATGGGGTGGTTGTTGTGTTGTGCGTCGGTGAGTCGTTCGAGCAGGAGGAGTCCTGCGCCTTCTGACCAGCCGGTGCCGTCGGCGGCTGCGGCGAAGGGTTTGCAGCGGCCGTCGGGGGACAGACCGCCCTGCCGCGAGAACTCCACGAA
>NZ_JAZEWV010000009.1:0-261108 GCF_036353415.1 Actinacidiphila polyblastidii | reverse complement strand
CAGCTGATGCACCTGGTGTCGCGGGAGATGCCCGAGCTGAGCGCCGGGCAGGCGGCGGACGTCGTGGTCGACACGCTGCTGCGAGGGGTCGGCACGTCGTCCTGACGCCGCGCGCGGCGGTCGGTCGGCGCGGCGGACCGGCGTGCATGACGCAGCCGGCGGCCGGAGCACCGTCGCGGCACGTCCAGCCGGACAGTCAACTTACCTATGTGCCGCGGCCCCGCGGCGACGACAGTAGGGCGCACCGAACTCCGTCACAGAGAAGGACCCACCCGACATGAGCGTCGACAAATCAGGAGTCCGGGACCGCCGTCCGGCCTCGTACGGCCGTTCCCGGCTGACCTTGGACATCGAGCGTCTGCTGGACATCACCGCACGGCAGGCGGTCAGGGCGGAGTTCCGGTTCGACGCCGCGCGGTCGCCCTTCACCGTCTGCCTGGACCTCGTCGTCGACGGCGGCCCCCGCGTCCGGTGGCACATCGGGCGCGACCTCCTCGAACAGGGGCTGCACTCGATGAGCGGCCTCGGCGACGTGAAGATGTGGCCGTCGAACCGGGCCGGCCGGGACACCGCCTGGCTGCGGCTCGCCTCGGGCGACATGGCAGCCCTGTTCGAGCTGCCCGCGGCGCCGCTGGCACGGTGGCTGGAGCGCGTCTACGAGGCCGTCCCCGCGGGAGCCGAACTCGCCGGCGTCGACTGGGACGCCGCCGCCGCTCGGGTACTCGGCGGCCCCGAGGCGTGAGCGCAGGGAGGGAGCGGGCATGAGCGCGATGTCGGGAGACGCCGGGCCGGCGCAGGACGCGGCGCTGACCCGGGCCGCGCAGGCGGGTGACGTGTCGGCCCTGGGGCTGCTTCTGGAGCGGCACCGCCCCGGTATGCGGGCGGTGGCCCTCGGCGTGCTGGGGCCGGGCCCCGACGTGGACGACGTGCTGCAGGAGGCGGCGCTGGTCGCGCTGCGGCGGATCACCGACGTCCGGGACCCCGCATCCGCGGGTGCGTGGCTGCGCATGGTCGTACGCAACAGCTGCCGGAACCTGCTCAGGGCGTCCCGGCGGGCAGAGCCCGTGGCGGAGGTGCCGCTGCCGCCGGACCGCGCCACTCCGGAGCGGGCGCTGCAGGACCACGCCCTGCGGGACTGGATCTGGGAGGCCGTCGAGTCCCTGACACCGACGCTGCGCCTGCCCGTCGTCCTGCGCTACTTCGCCACCGGGACCACCTCCTACCAGCAGATCGCCGAAGCCTGCGGGGTTCCCGTCGGCACCGTGCGCAGCCGGCTGAGCCAGGCCCGCGCGACGCTGGCCGGCGCGCTGGCCGCCACCGCCGACACCCGGCACGAGGACGCGCTGCGGCGTACGGAGGACAGCTGGCAGGAGGCGTACGCGACCCTCGCGGCCGCCGAGCGCGGCGAGTTCGGCAAGGTGCTCAAGGACCGCTACTCCCCCGACGTCGCGCTGCTGGCCGGCGGTGAACGGCTCGGCGGCGCCGGCCTCCTGCTGGCGGGCATGGACGGCGACCTCGCCCTGGGGATACGTCAGCGACCCGTGCACATCGTGGCCGGCCGGTCCCTGCTCGTCTGGGAGATGGACCTGGTCAACCCGCCCGACCGTCCGGACCACTGCCCCCCGGGCGTCGCCTGGATCATGACGCTGGCCGGCGGCCGCGTCGACCGGATCTCGCTGGTGCACACACCACGTCCGTGAAGGTGCCCCAGGTCACACCTGGGCGATCGAACTTCCTCCCCCGCGCGGCGTCTTGTCGGTGTCACTGCCACGAACGCACCACATGGAGGTTCCGATGAGCACGTCGAGCGTGTCCGGCGACGGCCCGGTACGAGGCACCGGCCCGCTGGCCCCCGGGGTCCACACCTACCGGGTGGAGGGTCTGGTCCAGCGCTACCACGTCCACGGCAGCGGCCCGGTCTGCGTGGCCCTCCCCGGCGGGCCCGGCATCTTCTGGGAGTACCTGCGCACACCCCTCCTCGAAGAGCACCTGACCATGGTGTACGTCGAGCCGATCGGCACCGCGGACGACAGCCGGCTCCCCTCGCACCCCCACGGGTACACCCGGGAGCGCTACAGCCTGTTCCTGGAGATACTCATCCACCGGCTCGGCCTGGCGAGGGTCCACCTGCTGGGACACTCGCACGGTGCGTTCGTGGCCGCCTACCACGCCGTGCACCGCCCCGAGCAGGTGGCGGGTGTCGTGCTGTACGAGGGCGCGCCCGTCACGGGTCCCGAGCACGCCGCGGAGGCCGGCCGCATGGTCGAGGCCTTCGCCGCGCGGCACGCCGGCCACCCCGGGCTGCCCGCGGTGATGGCCGCGTTCGGCGCCATGTCCGGCATGACGAACGACGAGCAGACCGAGGCGGTCGCCAAGGGCGTGCTGCCCTCGTACTTCGCCGACTACTGGGGCGACGAGGAGCGGTACGCGCCGTTCCGCGACGCGGTCCGGGCCTCGTACATCTCCGGCCTGGACGAGGACCTCACCCCGGACGTCGTGGACGATCGCACCGCGCTCAAGGGACTGACGGTCCCGGCGCTGGTCGTGGTGGGCCGGCACGACGTGATCTGCGGCATCCGGTGGGGCCGAGAACTGGACGAGCTGATCCCCGACGCGCGGCTGCTGGTGCTGGAGGACAGCGGCCACATGGGACATGTCGAGGAGCCCGAGGCGTTCGCGGACGGCGTCCGCGACTTCGTCCTGGGGCGCGCGGTCAGTGCTCGCCCTTGATCACGAAGTAGGAGCCGCGGATGACGCCCGCCAGTTTCGACTTCTGGCGCGCGAACTTGAAGCGGGAGGCGAGTTCCTCCGGCACCTCCATGCCCTCCGACAGCTTGAAGCCGACGGCGCGCTTCTGCCCGTCCTCGACGGTGTACATCACGTTGATCGACAGGCCGGACTCGTAGAACACGTAGGCCATCCGGATGCCGTCCACCTCGAAGGACGTCGCCTCGAGCGGACGGGAGGAGATGACGAGGTCGCGCTCCTCGGCGAGGATGCCGTGCACCCAGTCGACCACCTCCGGCGCTTCGGCCGCCGGGCTGACGGTGAACACGTGCGCGAACTTGTTCCGGAGATAGCGCGCCTCGTTGGCGCGCAGACCCGCGAGGCTCTCCGCGACCGGGCTCGACTCCAGGCCGGTCGTGGAGACGTTCTCGAAGTCGACGGTGTACGGCATGCGTGCTCCTAGGGACGATCCGCCCAGCAGATCGGGCCTCCGGGCCCGGTTTCTCCCGGATGCCCTCACGGTAGCGGGTGGACGCCGCGCGGGCATCGCCGGGCACGGCCCGCCGGCGTCGTGACCGCGTGGCACCGGCCGCGGGCCGACCGCAGAGCAGCCGGTCGGCCCGCGGCAGCGGACGGGGGTGCGCGGGCGGCAGCCGGCGCGGAAGGCCGCGCTCAGCGCCGAACGGCTGGGGTCACCGGCGGGTCCGCTTGTAGAACACGTCGAAGTAGGCGTCGTTCGTGGCGTGGATGTACAAGGCGGTCCCGAGCGCGACGAGGAAGGGCCCGTAGGCGGCGATGATGTCGCCGACGGCGTCGGTCCACGCTCCGGTCGCACCGCGTTCGTTGACGGGAACCAGCTGGATCCGGTGGTCGCGCAGCGCGCGAATGGCGACCTGTCCGGCGCCGTCGGAGGCGAACGCCACCGCGGGCTGCGCGTCCGTCGTCGCCTGTCCCACCGTCACGCTCCGCGTCCAGGCGCCGGCGGGGTCGCCGTAGGTCTGCCGGGTCAGGTAGACGAGGTTGGTGGTGGCGCCGCGGTAGACGACGACGATCGCCTGCGCCGGCGCACTGAAGGCGACCGAGGGAGACGAGGTGCTCGTCGCGCCGGTGATCGGCGCCGGCGCCCACCATCCGCCGTTCACGCTGTTGTAGTACACGCCGTAGAGCTGGTTGTCGGTGGCGCTCCGGTAGGCCATGTACAGATCGGCGCCGCCCAGCACGGCGACGGACACGGAGCGGTCGGCCGTGGTCCGCACGCCCTGCGGGATCTGGTTCCACCCTGAGATGATCAGCGGTTCCTGGGAGTCCAGGTCCACCCATATGGGCATCTCGAAGACGTAGCCGTTCGTCCCGGTGTGGAACACCGTGAAGAGCTGGGTGCCCGTGGTGACGACCTGCGGGGTGGCGTCCGTCTGCGCGTCGGGGAGGACGTATTGCGGGCCGCTGTTGACGCGGATGTGGATCAGGTTGTCGTCGAGGCCCCGCCACACCTGGACGTGGTCGCCGTGCTGGTTCCGGGCGTCGGTCATGTCACCGTGGGACGTGACCCCCTCGGCGTGCCACGTGTTCTCCTCACCGGGCTGCGCGGCGTAGGCCGTACCGCTCGTGAAGACGAACACCGACAACGCCGCGGCGATGGCCACGAGGGCCATGCGTGAGCGCTTCAGCACAGATGTCATCGAAACTCTCTTTCAGGGGAGTCATGACGGGCCGGAGCCCGGCCGCGGATGGTCATGACGTGTCCGACGGGGGAGGTTGGTCGGACGCCGGCATCGGAACGGTGACATGCCCTGATGACAGGTCAAGTGATGTCCCCCGTCGATGACTTGCGTCCTGAAGCCCCGCCACGGACGGGTGAGGTGTGCGCGTCTGGGTCGGTCGCGGCGCGGGCTCCACCCCTCACAACGGGTACGAGACCCGGAAAGGTTCAGCGGCAGGCGGGAGTGCGGTGGCGGTCCGGCCGGCCGATCGATACGGTTCCTCCATGTCCGACTCCGCCGAAGCCGCCGAAGCCGCCGAAGAGCGCAACGCCGAGGTCGTCCGCCGCTACCTTCGGGTCTTCGAGACGAAGGACGTCGCCGCACTCGAAGAGCTGGTCGCCGAGGACGTCCTCGTGCACGGCGCGGGCTTTCACGGCCGGGGCCGGCACCATCCCGAGGGAGCGGCGCTGACTCCTGGGCTGTCCGGCTGCCGCGTGCGCGTGGACGACCTGTTCGCCGCCGGCGACCGGGTGACCGCGGCTTTCACTCTCACCTACACCCACGACCGCAGCGGCCGGGACCTCACGATGACGGGAGTGAAGTCCTACCGGCTGAGCGAAGGACGGATCGTCGAGTTCTGGGGCGAGACCGACCTCTACGGCCTGCTCCGCCAGGCCGGACTCGTACCCGAGCAGATCCCGCCCTTCTGACCTGCCGGAGCGGGTCGCCCGCGACCCGGACGATCAGGATGATCACCGGCCTGGGCGAACCAGCTTCACCTCCGGCGCCGGCAGCGCCGGATGCCCCCGATGGCCTGCCCCGTCCGGTGTCCGGACGGGGCAGGCCATCGGCGCGGCCTTTCCGGCGGCGGATCAGCAGGGGAACGTCCCGCTGTAGAGGGCGTGCCCCCAGGAGGAGGTCTTGGAGCCGAATCCGTAGATGCCGTCGTCGCTCCAGACCGCTTCCCGCGAACCGTTGACGCAGGTGGAGGCCGGCGCGATCGCGAAGCCCTCCAGGTTGTCGGTCGGCATGACGGCCGGGTTCGTGTAGGTGACGTCCGGAGCGATCGCGCCTGCGGCGTTGACCTTCAGGAAGGTGTGCGTCTCGCCGCAGGTGTTGTCGCAGCTGGCGACGAGGCGCTGGGTCACGGCGTCGAAGGACACGTCCATCACCGAGCGCTCGCCGGTCGTGATCGCGCCGAACGTGGTGAACGAGCCGTCGGAGTTGAGGCCGTAGACGTGCAGCGAGCCGTCCCACTCCAGGCCGGCGAAGAACAGGCCCGACCCGTGCAGGGGGTAGTTCGCCGGGTTGTAGGCGGCGCCGGTGAGCGGGTCGACCCAGCCGCCCGCGGTCAGCCAGCTGTCCGGCACGTATCCGACGCCCTCGAAGCCCAGGTTGGCGTCGTCCTTGCTGCCGGTGTTCAGCTGCGGGAACTGCGAGGTCATGTCCCACTGGTGGACCGGCGTGAGCGTCGATCCGGTCGCGGCGGGGTCGAACTCCATGATCGTGTCCTTGGGGACCGTGTTCTTGGTGTTGTCACGCTCGGAGCTGACGTAGACGTGGCCGTTGGCGCCGACGGTCAGGCCCTCGGAGTCCGGCTCGCCGGAGCCGCCCGCGAAGCGGATCTGCTTGCCGGTCGCGCTCCACGACGGGTCGGGGACCCACTTGCCGTTGCTCTTGACCAGCTTGTACAGCCAGTTCTTGTTCTTGGCCGCCCACAGCGTCGACGGGTGCGCCGGGTCGAACGCCAGACCGCTCAGGTCACGGCCTTCGGGGCCGGTGGACGTGGTGAACGCGCAGACGTTGTCGGCGATCGTGACGTCCTGGCCGCCGGGCCAGGCGAGGGTGCCCGCCGGGGTGGAACCCGTACCGCCCGGCGCCTCGGGGGTGCAGCCGCTGGTCAGCGAGCCGCCGCCGCCCAGCAGTTGGCCGGGCTGACCGCCACCGCCGCCACCGGTGGTGCCGCCCGTGCCGCCGCCGGTGGTGCCGCCGGTGCCGCCGGTGCCGCCGCCGCTGCCCGAGCAGGAGTTCGCGGCGCCGAGCGTCGCGGTCGTGGCGGTCCTGAACCAGCCGGCGCCGTCGGCGCAGCGCTCGTCCGACGGCATGGCGCCGTCGGTTGCCCAGGTCACCGAGTCGACGGTGTCGCCCTTGTCGTCGAAGAGGACGACGGAGTCGTTGTCGCCCAGGCCGAGGGTGGAGTCGAAGGTGGCGTAGCCGCCGGCGGCGATGGTCGTCGCGCTCGGCGAGGAGGACGAGATCGAGGCCGCCGAGTGGCCGGTGTCGCCGTCGACGTACTTCCACGACCCGATGCCGACCGCGCTCGTCCCGCCGTTGTACAGCTCCACGGTGTCCGAGCCGTTCGAGGTGACCTCGTTGATCCGCACCTTGCTCGCCGCGGGGATCGAGGAGGGGCAGCCCGCGGCGTTCGCGGCGCCGAAGGTGGTCGCCGCGGTCGTCGTCACCCACGCCCCGGTGCCGTCGCCGCCGCAACGCGCCATCGCCGGCTTCGCCTTGCCGGTCGCCCAGTCGACGCGGTCGACCACCGTGCCGCCGGAGGTGTAGATCACCAGCTTGTCCGAGTCGCCCAGACCCTTGGGCGAGTTGAAGGTGACGAACCCGCCGGCCGCGATCGTGCCGGCGGACGGGCTGAACGACTGCGGCGAGAAGCCGTCGTCGGACATCTTCCAGCCGCTGACGCTCACCGCCGTCGCGCCGGTGTTGTACAGCTCCACCGTGTCGTTGTTCGACGAGGTGACCTCGTTGATCCGTACGTTCTGGTAGCCGGCCGGATCCGCGGCCGCTGCCGGCTGCGCGGCGAGCAGCCCCGTGAAGAGGAGTCCCGAGACGGCCAGGACCGCGGCGCACACGGAGCCGACGCCGGCGCGCGAAGTAGAAGTAGGCACGAGGTCGAACTCTGCTGACAGAACGTGGAAACAGGGTGTCCGCCGGCTGAACGCCGCCTGCTGACCAACCGAACGCCAGGCTCGATCGCGCGCGTCTGCCGCAGCGCGCGTACCGCGAGAGGTGCTGGTCCCGGTCCCGGTCCCGGTCGCGCCGCGTCCGTGTCGTGGCGGGGAGGCCGGTGGCGGGAGGGCTATCGTCGGCGGCGGAGCCCTCCGGTGCGCCGGCCTGCCGACGGAGGTGGGCTGGAGGTGGGCTGCGGGCGCGGTGGCGGCGGCGCCCTGCCGTCGACCTCAGCGCAGACCAGTGGGCCGTTGCCTCGGAGCCGGACGGAGTGCCATGACCGCAGCGGGTTCGGGGCAGCGACCGTCGGGCGCCCGCGCGGTCGTGGTGGCGCGCCACGCCAGGCTCTGGCTGGTGCCGGCCGTCCTGGCCTCGTTGGTGGCGCTGTTCCTCTCGCTGCTCTACATGGGCGGCATCGTCCATCCCGACGACAGCCTGCACCGGCTGCCCATCGCCCTGGTCGACGACGACCAGGGCCCGCCGCTGCCGGGCCAGCAGCAGCCGGTGGGCGAGCAGCTGAGCCGGGCGATCACCGCGTCGACCCCGTCGACGGCGGTGCGGTGGCGGCGGCTGGACCAGACCCGGATGCAGGACGAACTGGCCTCCGGCAAGGTCTACGGCGCCCTGGTGGTCCCGGCCGGCTTCAGCGGGTCGGTCAGGGCCCTGACGACCGCCCTGGCCACCGCGCGGCCCACCCTCACCGTCCTGACCAATCCCGGGCTGGGCAGCCTCGGCTCGTCGCTGGCCAGTCAGATCTCGCAGGGCGCGGCGCGCCGCGGCTCCCTGATGATCGGCCGTCAGCTGACGGCCCGCGCGGCGGCCGGCGGCGCCAACCCGACGCTGCGCGCGCTGCTGGCCGACCCCGTCGCCGTCGTGGTCCGGCCGGGTCACCCCATCGGCCGGCACAGCGGCCTGGGCCTGACGGCCTTCTACTACACCCTGCTCCTGGTGCTCACCGCGTTCGTGGGCGGGAACATCATCAACAACGGGGTCGACGCCGGTCTCGGCTACACCGACAACGAGATCGGGCCGTGGCACTCGCGCCGTCCCACGGTCCCGATCAGCCGCACGCAGACCCTCCTCCTGAAAATGATCATGACGGCGGGCATCGTCCTGCTCACCACCGGCCTGACGATGATCGCCACCATCGCCGTCCTGGGCATGGACGCCTCGCACATCCCGCTGCTGTGGATCTTCTCGTACTGCGCCAGCCTGACGGTCGGCCTGGGCGTGCAGGCGATCAACGCGGCCTTCGGCGGAATCGGCCAGGTGGTGTCCATGTTCGTGTTCATCGCCCTGGCCCTGCCGTCCTCCGGCGCGACGGTCCCCCTCCAGGCCGTCCCCGGCTTCTACCGCTTTCTCGCCCTCTTCGAACCCTTCCGCCAGGTCACCGGCGGCGTGCGGGCCATCCTCTACTTCGACGCCCGCGCCGACGCCGGCCTCGCCCGCGGCTGGGCCATGATCGGCGTCGGCTTCGCCGTCGCGCTGGCCTTCGGGTTCGCCCTGACCCGGTACTACGACCGCAAGGGCCTCCACCGGCTGGTCTCCAAGGAGACCTGAAGGCCGACCCGCCCGGGTACGTCCGTCCCGGGCGGGTGGCCGCCGGCGCCACGGCGTGGTGCGCGGCCGTGGCGGCGCGTCGAGGGGCGGCGCGCCGAGGGAGGGTCAGGCCGCGGCGAAGGACGCGCCGATCACCACGTTGGGCTGGCCGACCGACCCCCACTTCGGTCCCGGCAGCGGGCCGTGCAGGTGGACGGGCACCCGTATCCCGTTGCCGCAGTACCAGTCGTAGTCGCCGTCGGAGGCGGCGGTGACCGCTGACGGAGCGCCCGCCGCGAGGTCGCCGGCCTGCCCGGCCCGGTAGGTGTTCTGCCAGGCGCCCGTCGGAGACAGGTAGGCCACCGAGAACGCGCCGTCGGTCGTCGCGTACCCGACGGCGAGGCCCTTGGCGCCGACGGCGGCCGACAGGGGCGCGCCGTCCGGGACGTCCGCCGGCCCGGTGGTGTTGGGCTTCGGGGAGCCGGTCAGCACGCCCTGCTCCGTCAGGTGGGCGACCTGCACCCGGCCGTCATGCCCGGTGAAGAAGAGCGTCAGGGCGCTGTTCGGGACGCCCAGCGCCTGCGTGTCGACCACGGATATCCCGCCGCCCGGCTTGGCGGTGCCCGGCGCGATCACCGCCTTCTCGGTGACGGTGCCGCTCTGCGGCCCTTGGGACTGCACCCGCACCGCTCCCGCGGTGTCCACGAAGAACACGTCGTGATAACCGTCGGAGGTGCCCACCGACGCCATCGCGCCGCCCGCGTACGCCGTGGACGTGTTGAACCGTATGTGCACCGGCGGCGAGCACGGGTTGCTGATCTCCAGCGGCGCCGCCGCCCGGGCGGTCTTGCCCTGCGCGCGCTGGCGCGCGACGGTGACGGATATCTGCTGGCCCGCCGCCTCGGCCGTGAGCGCCGCTCCCGCCGGGGCCTGACCCGTCGCGGTGATCGCCAGCGGCCGCGCGAGGAGCGGGCAGTCCTGGTAGATCGCCCCGTCGACGCCGACGAAGAACACCGACGGCGAGCCGCCGTCGATCCGGGCCGCGGCCAGGTGGGCGCCCGCGAGCGTCGCGCCGGTCGGCCCCTGGGGCGCGGCGGTCGTCCAACTGCCGTTCGCCTGCTGGGTGAAGCCCCACAGCGCGCCGTCGTCACCGGCGTAGTACACCCACGGCACGGGCTGCGGTCCCGCGTGCGCGGCCGGCGCACCGGCCACCCCCAGGGCCCCCAGCGCGACCGCGGACACCGCGGACGCCAGCAGCCGCACGGCTCGCCGTGCACGCCCCGCCGTCCGCCGCCCTGCCGTCTTCGGGAGTCTGATCAACACCATCTCGCTCCTGACTTTCCACTCGTCCCATGTGGCGGGCATCCTGGCAAGGCGCTCTGGACGTCGTCTGGATGACGCCCGCGCGGACGGCGCGGGAGCCGCGCGGTCTGCGCGTACCGCGAACTCGGGGGCGGGGGTGGGGTGGTGTGGGCGACGAGGCGGAGCCACGACTGTCGGTCCGGCTGCTGGGGCCGGCGCGCGCGTTCGTCGGTGCGCGCGAGCCGTCGCTCGGACCGCCGCTTCAGCGCGCGGTGTTCGCCGTGCTCGCGGTGCGCCGCAACCAGATCGTCGACCGCGGCGACCTGATCGACGCCGTGTGGGGCGAGGACCTGCCGAGCGATCCGGCGGGCGGACTGCACACCTACGTCGCCGGGCTGCGCCGCGTGCTGGACCCGGGCAGGCCGCGCCGTTCGCCGGGCCGCCACCTGCAGTCGCATCCGTCGGGCTACCGGCTGCTGCTGCTCCCCGAGGCGTCGGACCTCGCGCGCTTCGAACAACTCAGGGACAGAGGGCGTGCGGAGTGGCGAGCGGGCCGGAACGCGTCGGCCGAGCGGCTGCTCCGCGAGGCGCTCGACCTGTTCGAGGGGCCGCCGCTGGGCGGGGTGCCGGGGCCGTTCGCCGGCACACAGCGCTCCTGGCTCACCGAGCAGCGCCAGTCGGTCGCCGGTGACCGGATCGACGTCCTGCTGGCCCAGGGGCGCGACGACGAGGCGACCGACGCGGCCCGCCGGCTGGCCGACGAGGAGCCGCTGCGCGAACGCACCTGGGCCCAACTGATGCTGGCCCTCTACCGGGACGGCCGCCAGGCCGACGCGCTCGCCTCCTTCGACCGTGCCCGGGACGCGCTGGCCGAAGCGCTGGGACTCGACCCCGGGCCCCACCTGGGCTCGCTGCGACAGCGCATCGTGGCGTCGGACCCCTCGCTGCTGGACGACGCGGCGCCGGGCGGGCACGCGGGAGCCGGACCGTGGTCGGGCGGACCTCGTCCCGTGCCGGACGAGGGCATGCGCGCGGTACGGGACGAGGATATGCGCGCGGTGCGGGACGAGGGGAGCGGGCCCGCCCGCCTCAGATCCCGGCCCGGGAGTGAAGCGGCTCTCGCCCAGAGGGCGTTGGCGGCGCCATGGGCCAACCTTCCCCGCGGCGCGGGCCACTTCGTCGGCCGGGAGGCCGAGATCCGCCGGATCGCCTCGGTCGCCGAGCGGGCCGGGGTGTGCGTGATCGACGGCATGGCCGGGGTCGGCAAGACCACTCTGGCCGTGCACGCGGCACGGCAGTTGGAGCCGCGCTACCCGGATGTCCGCCTCTACCTCGACCTGTACGGACACACGCCCGGCCGAGTGCCGCTGACCGCGGCCGAGGCGCTGGAGAAGCTGCTCCTCGCGGCGGGCGTCCCCGGCGAGCGCGTCCCGGCCGAGCTGGACGACCGCGCGGCGCTCTGGCGGTCCCTGCTGGTGGGGCGCCGCTGCCTGCTGGTGCTGGACAACGTCGTGGACGCCCGCCAGGCGCGGCCGCTGCTGCCGGGGGCCGCCGCGTCGCTGGTCCTCGTCACCTCCCGGCGCCGGCTCTCCGGCCTGGACGCCGGCGAGGTCCTGAGCCTGGAGATGCTGTCGCGGCCGGACGCGATCGCCCTGCTCGGCGCGGTCGCCGGCGCCGACCGGGTCGCCGCCGAGCCCGCGGCCGCCGACCAGGTGGTGCGCGCCTGCGGCGGACTGCCACTGGCCGTGCAGATCGCCGCGGCCCGCCTGCGGCACCGGCCCGCGTGGAGCCTGGCGCACCTGCGGGACCGGCTGGACGACGAGGACCGGCGGCTGGACGAACTCGCCGCGGAGGACCGCAGCGTGGCCGCCGCGTTCGCGCTGTCCTACCGCTCGCTGGAACCGGCGGAGCAGCGGACCTTCCGGCTGCTCGGCCTCTTCCCCGGGACGGAGATCGGGCTGCACGCCGCGGCCGCGCTCGCCGGAACCGCGCCGACCGCGGCCGACCGGCTGCTGGAGGGGCTGGTGGACTGCCAGTTGCTCGACGCGCCCCGGCCCGGCCGCTACCGGCTGCACGACCTGCTCAAGATGTACGCGGCCCGCGAGTGCCGGCGGACGGAGCACGACACGGACCGCGGCGCGGCCCTGGACCGGCTGCTGGACGTCTACCTGGCGGCGGTGGACGGCGCGGAGGAGCGACTGCGCCCGCAGCGGCTCGACCGGGCCACCGGACCGGCCGGCAGCGGAGAGCCCGGCGACCGGCAGCCCGGCACCGAACAGCACCACGCCGAACAGCACCACACCGAACAGCCCCTTGCCGAACAACAGGGCGCGGCACCGATGTTCGCGGACCGGGACGCGGCACTGGAGTGGCTCGACTCCGAACGCGGCAGCTTCGGACCGCTGATCAAGGCGGCGGCGCGGGCCGGGCGGCACCGGCACGCCTGGCAGCTGGCCCGCTTCCTGTGGGGGTTCTACGAGACCCGCGGGCACTGGGCGGAGTGGATCGCCTGTCTCGAACTGGCCCTTCCCAGCGCGCGGTTGCTCGGCGACCGGCTGGCCGAGGCGCGGCTGCTCGTGGGCCTCGGCGTCGCGGAGCACGACCTGCGGCACTACCCGGCAGCGGTCGGCCACTTCCGTGCGGCGCTCGACCTGATGCGCGAGACCGGGTTCCGCAGCGGGGAGGCGGGCGTGCTCACGAACCTCGGCAACACCTACCGGCGGATGGGCCGGCTCGATGAGGCCATCCACTGCCAGCAGGGCTCCTTGGGGATCTGCCGGGAGTCCGCGGACGCGCAGGGCGAGGCCATCGCGCTGGCCAACCTCGGCGAGCTGTACTGCGACGCGGCCATGCTGCCGCAGAGCATGGCGGCCCTCAAGCAGGCGCTCGCCATGTTCCGCGGCTGGGACGAGCGCCGAGCGGAGGGCAGCGTGCTGGAGTCCCTGGCCCGCGCCCACCTCGCGGCCGGCAGCACCGGGCAGGCGCTGGCCCATGGACGGCAGGCACTGGAGCGGCGCAGGACCAGCGGCGACCGCTCGGGCGAGGCCCAGACCCTGGACCTGCTCGGCCAGATCCATCTCGCCCGCGCGGAGCCGGAGTCGGCGGTGGCCTGCTGGCACCAGGCGCTGGCCATGGCCGAGGAGCTGAACTCCCCGCTGGCCGCCGAGATCCGTACCCGCCTGGCCGCCCATCCGTCAGGCGATCCGTCGGGCGATCCGTCAGGTCGCCCGGTGCGGCCGGGTGCGCGAGGCCGGTGAGGGCCGCGGTCACCGCCGGTACGCGCCCTCGCCGGAGCCCGCTCGGCGCGGAGCGTGCCCGTTCCGCTCCCCAGGGCAACCCTGCGGGCCCTTGGGCTGTCTCAACGGACACGAACCGTCGAGGGGGAGGGTTGTCGTGAGAGACATTCCAGGCAGCAGAACAGGTGCAGGACGCGTGGGGGCGCTCGCCGCCGCGCTCGCGGTGGTCGTGCCCGCGGTCATCGCAGGCACCGCGGGACCGGCCGCCGCGGCCACCGGATCGCTCGACGTCACCATGCTCGACCGGCAGGGCCAGCCGTTCGACGTGCAGGTGGCGGCCGTTCCGTTGGACGCCCCGGGGGCCGCGGCCCGCGAGGTGATGAGCGGCAGTCCCGCCGCGTTGCCGGCCGGCCGGTACGCGCTGCTCACCCGGTCCTTCGACGGCGACCCCGTCCATGTCACCCTGGGAGGCCGCGTCGTCACGGTCACCGACGGCGCCACCACGGCGGTCACCGTCGACGCCCGCCAGGGCCGCGAGCTGAAGGTCGACACCGACACCGGTGTCTCGGGCGGGAACCACGTGCAGGCCATCGCCGGGCGCGTCTGCGTCGACGGCCGGAACACCGACGACTTCGCGATGAGCAACGCGGGTCAGGGCATGGTCTTCGTCATCCCGAACGACGACCCGCACGTCGCACTGGGCTACCTCTCCAACTGGACGCCGGGCGGCGACTCGGCCGGGGACGCGTACGCCGCCGCCGGGACGGTCCCGCTGACCGGCGACCCGGTCACCGTGCCCGTCGCCTCGACCGGGACCGTCACCGCCACCGTCCTGTACGGGCCGTCCACGCAGGAGGCGAGCGTCGTCCGCCTCCTGCCGCGGCCGCAGGGCTCCGGGTGCGAGCAGAACCTGTACGCGCCGCCGGAGCCCGGCTACGTCCCCTTCGAGCGCGTCACCCGCACCACGCCGGGCGCCTGGGAGTTCAGCGACGACTCCACCGGCGACTACTGGCGCGCCACCACGACCGTCACGTCCGGCGGCAGCACCACGCTGGAGTTCGGACGGGCCGTGTGGGGTCCGGTCCGCTACCTGCCGTGGGTGCAGAAGGGCCGGCTCGGCTTCGACACCTCCGGGATGGTCGCCGACCCGATCGTCCCCGGCGGCGACAACACGATCAACGCGACCGCGACGCTCTACCGCGACGGGAAGCAGGTGGCCACCGGGACCGGTCTGGGCACCTCGCCGTCCGTCAAGGGCCCGGCGACCTTCACCGCGCCGGTCACGGCCTCGGCCGCGTACACGCTGAAGGTCCACGCCTTCCGGCACGTCGACGGCGAGTCGCTGCCGACCGGGATGATGTCGACGGCCACCGACGCCGCCTTCTCCTTCCACGCCGGACCCACCTCGAACGCGGTGCCGCCCGCCTTCCTGACGCGCTTCCTGCCCGCCGGCCTCGACCTGTACAACCGCACCATGACCGGCCGCGCCACGGCGATCCCGCTGACGCTCGACCGAACCGCCACCCGCGCCGGCGTGCCGCTGTGGCCCTCGACCGTGCAGCAGGTCGAGGTCTTCGCCTCCACCGACGGCGGACGCAGCTGGCATCCGCTGACCGTCACCCGCACGGCCGCCGGATGGGCCACCAGCCTGCCCGCGCAGAAGGCCGACACGGAGATCTCCCTCAGCGCCCGCGTCACCGACACCGGAGGCAACCAGACGGTCAGCACCGTCTACCGCGCCTTCATCAGCGACTGAGCGACGGCAGCCGGGTGCCGCGGCCACGGCGGGCGGTGGCCACGGCGCCGTCCGCCGTGGCCGACTCCGTCCCCCAGCGCCAGCCGCCCCCGGCCTGGTCATGGCCCCGGGGCGCCCGCGCCTCGTCCTGGCAGTCCCCTGTTCGGCCCGCCCGGCGAGCGCACCGCGCCCGGGGAACCTAGCCTCGGATCATGAACGGACTCGCGGCCCTATACGAAGACGCCGTCGACACGCACCAGTCGATGGGGGGTGTGGGCGCCGCGGCCGGCATCGGTACCGTGCACGCGGCGGAGATCGACGCCGCGGGTCTGTCGGCGGACCGGACCCTGTGCGACATGGCCACCGACGACCTCCTGCACGTCCAGGGCGACATCCCCACCGACTCCTTCGACACCTGGTACCCCCTGGGCGATCACCTGAAGGACAAGCTCTGCGCGCGCTGCGACAAGGCGGCGGCCGGATACCACTGAGAGGCGGCCCCCGGCCGGGGTCACCGCACGGCCGGATCCCCGTAGGGTGGGGTGATGGCCGAGATGCTGACCTGGCGGGTTTCGGAGAGCGACGGGCTGGAGACGGCGTGGCTCGACCTCGGCGGCGGGACGTTGCGTGCGCGCGGGCGCGCGGCCGGGCTGCTGCCGCAACCGTACTGGCTGTCCTACGAGTTGGAGACCGGGGCTGACTTCGTCACCCGGCGGCTGCGGGTGACCGCCGAGACGGCCGCCGGGGTGCGCGAGCTGGATCTGCGGCGCGCGCCGGACGGCGGCTGGACGGCGGGCGCCGAGCCGTTGGAGGGACTGGACGGCGCCCTCGACTGCGATCTCGGGCTGTGTCCCGTCACCAACACGATGCCGGTGCTCCGGCACGGCCTGCACCAGGGTGGGAGCGAGCGGACGTTCCTGATGGCCTGGGTGCGGGTGCCCGACCTGACGGTGCTCCCGTCGGTCCAGACGTACACCCACCTGGCCCCGCGGCATGTGCGGTACGCGTCGGGCGGCTACCGCGCCGATCTGGTGCTGGACGAGGACGGACTGGTCGTGGAGTACCCCGGGATGGCCGCCCGCGTCGAGCGCCGCCCCCTCCCGGCCTCCTCTGCGCGCCTGCGCTGACCACCGGGAGCCGTTCGCGGCCCGGCCTGTGCGGAACGAGTGCGTCAGCGGCGATCTTTGGTCATCGTGCGGCGAGTTCGGGACAGCGCCCGGCGGACGAAATCCCTCCGCCGTCCACGGAACATAGCGTGGCGGCCGTGTTCGTGCCGTGGGGGAAAGAGCGGCACTGATCAGGCACGTTTCGTGCCCGGCGCGATGCGCCGTTCTGAGGGGAGGGCTATCCATGTCCATCACGTCACGCGTGGCGAAGCGGACCGGAGTGCTGGTCGCGGGGGTCGGTATGCGACAGCGGCGGCGCTGGCGCCGGCACACGCCGCCGGCTACGTGATCAACTACGACATCACCTGCCATGTGTACGAGCAGGTCCAGCTCCAGGGGTCGCCGGCGCACGACTACATGCGCTGGTACTCGAGCGGCGCCTCCAACGGCTGCGAGGTCGCGCTGTACCGCTCGTACAAGGGCAGCACCTGGTCGGCGGAGGAGGACGTCACGATCCTGACCACCGGGACCGACTCCGGCGGCTGGTTCTACGACGGTCCCGGCTGGAAGGCCGAGGTGCTCGTCTGGGACAGGAACGGTCACGAGGTGGCCGGCCCCGTCAACTGACCTGCGCCGACCGGCCGGACGAGCCGCGTGCGCGGCACGGTCACCTCGACCGCGCCGCGCACGCGACGATCGACCGCCGCGCAGGACCGTACCGCCGCGACCGAGCCGGCGGCGCTCCGAACGGCGAAGCTCGAAACGCCGGAACCTACTGGTAGAACTCGGCGACGCCGCCGTGGTGGGAGCAGGTGCCCCGGTGATGGGCCGAGAAGGAGAGCGTGCCGTCGTTGCACAGGGCGGTCGCCCCGCCGTGGTCGTCCACCGGCGGCTCGGTGGAGGTGTCGCTGCCGCCGCCGGACGATGAGCCGCCGCCGCCCGCACCGCTCGTGACGGCGGCGGCGTGGTGGGTGGCCGTGTGGTGGGTCGGTGTCGGGTGGGGCTTCGGGCGCGGCGAGGCGGTCGCCGGGGTGGGCGAGGGGGACGGCGAAGGCGCCGTGGTCGCGGACGCGCCGGGGCAGGTCTCGTCGGTCTTGACCGCGCCCATGTCGATCTTCGCGCCGGCGGGCGCGGTGGAGCCGGCCCCGGGTGTCTGGTCGCAGACGGTCCAGTCCCGATCCCAGATCTGGTGGCGGCCCTGACCGCTCGCGTCGTGCGAGTGCAGGTCGTAGAAGCCCTTGGCCTGCGCGGCGTCCTGGGCGGCTTGCAGGCCCATGCCGACGAAGTTCGGCACCGGGGTGCCCGGGTCGGCGGTGGCGCTCGTGGCGGGCTGGGCGGCGACGCTGGTCGTCGGGCCGCTCCTGGTCGCGGTGTCCGGGTCGCAGGCGGCCGCTCCTGCGGTACCGGCGGCGAGTAAAGCGACGATCGCCACGATTCTGCGGACGTGCATGGGTCCCTCCCCCTTTGGTGCTGTTCGTGCGGGCGATCGTCGCAGCGCGATCACCGCCGGGGGCTCGAAGTGACCCAGTCGTTACTGACATCGAGTGCCGGGGGGCGCCCCGGCGGAGGCCGCGCCTTCGGCCGGGGGAAACACAAAGGCAAGGAGAGTCCTCTCTCCTTGCCTGTCTCAACTTATAGCGCAAGGGGGGGCTTGCGGCAAGGCCCCGGTCGTGGCGCAGAATCGTCGACTCATGCCACCACCTGCGGAAATGAGGCCACTACGTGCGTGTGTCGGAGCCGGCCCACGGGGGACGCGGTGACGTCGAATCAGTACGCGGGACCGCGCCCCGCGAGAACGTCGACCGATCGGGAGGTGTCGCGATGAGCGAGCGGTATGTCGTGGATCTGCGGGAGGCCGACGAGACGCAGGTCGCGCTCGTCGGAGGCAAGGGAGCGCACCTGGGCGGGCTGTCGCGGATCGAGGGCATCAGCGTCCCGGACGGCTTCTGCGTGACGACGGACGCCTTCCGGCTGGTCGCGGACCATGTGCCGTCGGTCCGCGACCTGCTCGACCGGCTGGCCCGGGTGGACGCGGGCGACCGGGAGGGGACCCGCACGCTCGGCGCGCGGCTCCGCCAAGCCGTCGAGGAGGCTCCCGTCCCGGAGGGTCTCGCGGCGGCGATCACCGGCGCGCTCGTCCGGTTCGGCGAGCAGGGCGCCTACGCGGTCCGCTCCAGCGCGACGGCGGAGGACCTGCCGACGGCCTCCTTCGCCGGCCAGCAGGACACGTACCTGAACGTCATCGGCCCGGCGGCCGTCCTCCGCCACATCAGCCGGTGCTGGGCCTCGCTGTTCACCGAGCGCGCCGTGGCCTACCGCCGGCGGCACGGCATCGACCACGCCGCGGTCGACATGGCCGTGGTCGTGCAGCGGATGGTCTTCCCGGACGCGGCCGGCGTCCTGTTCACCGCCGACCCCGTCACGGGCAACCGGAAGGCCGCCACCGTGGACGCCGGCTTCGGCCTCGGCGAGGCGCTGGTCTCCGGCCTGGTGGACCCGGACGTGTTCACGGTGCGGGAGGACGAGGTCGTCGCCAGGACGATCAGGGCCAAGCAGCGCGCCGTCCACGCCCTCCCGGGCGGCGGCACCCGGGACGTGCCGGTCGACCCGCGGCGGCAGGGAGAGCCCGCGCTGACCGACGCGCAGGTCCTGCGGCTCGTACGGCTCGGCCGGCGGATCGAAGCGCACTTCGGCTGCCCGCAGGACATCGAGTGGTGCCTGGTGGAGGACGGGTTCAGGATCGTCCAGAGCCGGCCGATCACCACGCTGTTCCCCGTTCCCGAGCGCGACGACCGGGAGAACCGCGTCTACCTCTCCGTCGGTCACCAGCAGATGATGACCGACGCCATGAAGCCGCTGGGGCTCTCCATGTGGCGGCTCACCGCGATGGCGCCGATGTTCGAGGCCGGCGGGAGGCTCTTCGTCGACTCCACCGCGCGCCTCGCCTCGCCCGCGAGCCGCGCCGCCCTCCTGGACCTCGTCGGGAGGTCCGATCCGCTGACCAGGGACGCGCTGGAAACCGTCCTCGGCCGCGGCGACTTCGTCCCCACGCCGCCCGAGGCCGCTCCCGGCGCGCGTCCCGGTCCGCGTCCCGGCGGGGCGCCGTCCGGCGGCGCGCCCACCCCGATCGCCACCGATCCGGCCGTGGTCACCGGCCTGGTCGAGCGCAGCGAGGCGTCCGTCGCCGCGCTGGAGCGCGACATCCGGACGAAGACAGGACCGGCGCTCTTCGACTTCCTGCTGGAGGCCTTCGACGAGCACAAGCGGGTCCTCGCCGATCCGCTGAACATGCAGGCGATCATGGCGGGGATGGAGGCCACCTGGTGGCTCAACGACAACCTGCGAGAGTGGCTGGGCGAGAAGAACGCGGCTGACACGCTCACGCTGTCCGCCCCCGGCAACGTCACCTCCGAGATGGGACTGGCGCTGCTCGACGTGGCGGACGTGATCCGCCCGCTGCCGCAGGTGGTGGCGTTCCTCCAGGGCGTCCACGACGAGGGCGTCCAAGGCGGGGACGTCCAGGGCGGGGGCTTCCTGGACGAGTTGGCGAAGGTGCCCGGCGGCACCGCCGCGCGGGACGCGATCCGGGCCTACCTCGACCGCTACGGCATGCGCTGCGTCGCCGAGATCGACATCACGAGGCCGCGGTGGCGCGAGCGTCCCGCCACCCTCGTGCCGGTGATCCTCGACAACGTCAGGAACTTCGCACCGGGCGCCGCCGCACGCCGCTTCGAGGAGGGGCGGCAGCGGGCGCTGGAGAAGGAGCAGGACGTGCTGTCACGCCTGCGGGCCCTGCCCGACGGGGACCGGAAGGCCGACGAGGCCAAGGCGATGATCGACCGGGTCCGCACCTTCATCGGGTACCGGGAGTACCCGAAGTACGGCATCGTCGCGCGCTACTTCGTCTACAAGCAGGCCCTGCTGGCGGAGGCCGGGCGCCTCGTGCGGGCCGGCGTGCTCCCTGACGCGGAGGACGTCTTCTACCTCACCTTCCAGGAGTTCCACGACGTCGTGCGCGCGAACCGGGTGGACGGCCGGCTCCTCCAGCGGCGCAAGGACGCCTTCCGGTCGTACCAGTCGCTCCGGCCGCCCCGGGTGCTCACCTCGGACGGCGAGGCCGTCACCGGTTCGTACCGGCGTGAGGACGTGCCGGCCGGCGCCCTGGTCGGTCTGCCGGTCTCCGCCGGGACCGTCGAGGGAAGGGCCCGCGTCATCCTCGACATGGCGCGGGCCGATCTCGAACCGGGCGACATCCTGGTCACCGCCCATACCGACCCCAGCTGGTCGCCCCTGTTCGTGGGGATCACCGGGCTGGTGACGGAGGTGGGCGGCCTGATGACCCATGGCGCGGTGATCGCCCGGGAGTACGGCCTGCCGGCCGTCGTGGGCGTGGAGCAGGCGACCGGGCTGATCCGCGACGGTCAGCGGATCCGGGTGCACGGCGCCGACGGTTACGTCGAACTCCTGCCCTGACCGG
The DNA here is from genome assembly GCF_036353415.1 of Actinacidiphila polyblastidii. NCBI lineage: Bacteria > Bacillati > Actinomycetota > Actinomycetes > Kitasatosporales > Streptomycetaceae > Actinacidiphila > Actinacidiphila polyblastidii. The sequence goes on along the minus strand of NZ_JAZEWV010000009.1, from coordinate 240,322 downwards.
CCCCACCGGGCAGGAGGCCGGTCCCGGCCTCCCCACGCACCGCCGAGAGCCTCGACCTCCCGCCGCACGAACGGCGCGAACGACGTCGGCTCCCGACCGAGCAGCCAGGTGAGGAGGTGGCGGCCGGGGGCGGCCGGCTCGTAGGTCGCCCCCGCGTGGCGGTCGCCGTCCGCGAGGACAGCGACCGCGACCTCGGCCACGTCGCTCAGGTCGACCCTCGACCGGCGCCGGTCGAGGGACCACGACAGGAGGAGGACGCCACGCTCCAGAACGGGCCGCAGCCGGTGGCGCACCATGGAGTTGGCGGGCTGGAGGATCGTGGACTCCAGCCCGGAGGAGCGCGGCACACGTGCGGCGGATACGGGCCGGCGCGTCGCGCTGAGGCCCGTACCCGCGTCCGCCGAGCGGGGTCTGCCGTCCGGATCGCGGGCGCCGCGCGTCAGACCGTACGCCACTTCTGGTTCGCGGTGCCCGCGCAGGTCCACAGCTGGAGCACGGTACCGGCCGCGGTGTTCTTGTCCTTGGCGTCCACGCACAGGTCAGGAGCGACGTCGACGAGGTCGTAGGACGTCTTGAGCACGAACCTCTGGTTCGCGGCGCGCGACGCGGAGCACTTCGCCACGCGGACCGGCGCGTAGTCGCCCGGGTTGGAGACGTCCAGGCACATCGTCCCGCCGAAGTCGCGCGCGGTCCCGTCGGAGCGGAACGTCCAACCCTGCGACGGGTCGCTGCTGTCGCAGTCGGCGAGTACGGTCTGGGTGCCGGCCGCCCGCGAACGGTGCTGGGTGGCGAGGCACCGGCTGGCGGCGAAGTTGAACAGCAGCTTGCCGGTGAACACCACGGGGGCGGTGGTCGCCTTGGGCGGCGGCGGGGCCGGCTTCTGGACGGTGCCGGACGTACCGCTCCCGGTGCCCTGGGCCGCTGCGGCCGGTGTGCCACCGCCGCCGCCGCTCTGGGCCCCGGCGACCGGTGCTCCCCCGCCCTGCGGGGGCAGCGCGGGGGCACCACCGGCCGCCGGTGCTCCGCCCCCCTTCCCGGTGGCGCGGGACTTCGGCGGGGCGGAAGGCCGGTGCGAGGCCGGCCCGGAGCTCGCGGACGGGCGGTGCGTCAGCGGCGCCGACGCCCCGGCGGTGGACCGAACCGTCACCGCGGCCTGCACGGTGTCGTCACCGCCGAGCCGCGAGACTCCGGCGGCCACGCCGACGCCCACGACCGCGAGGCCCGTCACACCGGCGACCGCGACCGCCACCCGGCGTCCGGGCATGAGCAGGCGGGCGCCGGAGAAGTAGTGGCGGCGGGCGAAGCTCTCCGCGAAGGACGCGCCGCCCGGTGCGGCGGGCTCGGCGACCTGTCGGACCAGCGGCAGTTCGCCGCCCGTCCGGTCCGCACCGGCCGGCGGCAGCGCTTCCTCGTCGTCCGCGGGCGACGGCGGCCTCGTGGGCTCGGACCCGTCGAAGGGGGAGGGTGTCGTCATGTAGCTCTCTCCGGATACCAGGAGTCGTGGGCGGGCTGGGACGGGGCCCGGCGTGTCAGGGCCATTCGGGAAGGTCCTGCGGGCGCAGGGTGATCAGGTCGGACTCGTCCGGGACCGCCGTCATCTCCGCGACCCGGTACGCCTGGCGTTCGGTCATGGACTGGAAGGTCTGACGGGCGGTACGGCCGTTGCCGAACCGCTCGCCGCGGGGCGTCGCCTCGAAGTACGCCATGAGCGCCTCGCGGGCGGGGTCCGTCAGGCGGTACTGATGGGCTTCGGCCTGGTGCTCGACGATGTTCACCAGTTCCCCGGTGTCGTAGTCCTCGAAGAGCAGGGTCCGGCTGAAGCGGGAGGCCAGGCCGGGGTTGGAGTCGATGAAGTGCTCCATCTCCTCCGGGTAGCCGGCCACGATGACCACCACCGAGTCGCGGTGGTCCTCCATCAGCTTCACCAGGGTGGCGATCGCCTCGTGGCCGAAGTCGTTGGAACCGGCCGCCGGGGTCAGGGAGTACGCCTCGTCGATGAACAGCACGCCCCCCATCGCCTCCTCGAAGACCCGCTGGGTCTTCGGGCCGGTGTGGCCGACGTACTCGCCGACCAGCGAGGACCGGTCCGCCTCGACGAGGTGTCCCCGGGCGAGCAGGCCGACCGCCGCGAGGATGCGGCCGTAGAGCCGGGCCACCGTCGTCTTGCCGGTCCCCGGGTTGCCCGCGAAGACCAGGTGCCGGCTGAGCGGCGGCGCCGCGAGTCCCGCGTCCTCGCGGCGCCGGACCATCCGCATGAGCTTCACCAGCGAGGCGACGTCGTGCTTGACCCGCTCCAGACCGACCAGCACGTCCAGTTCGGCGAGCAGGTCCTCCAGGTTCTCCACGGGCACCGCCTCCCGGCCGTCGACGTCGACGGACCCGTCGGCGGTGACGGCGGCGACCTCGGCGGCACCGTCGACGCCGGCGGCGCCGCGCGCCGCGCCGGAGGGGGACGCGGCCCGCGCGGACGACGCGCGGGCCGCCGGCCACACCGCCTTCTCGACGCCCCGTGAGGCGCAGCGCTCCACCTCGGGCTCGGCGCCCTCGTCGGCGCTGAAGTCCTCGCCGGCGTCCGTCACCAGCAGGTCGCGCAGCACCGGCCGTGCCCCGCGGCCGACGTAGACGGCCGGGTACCCGGTGGCCGACAGGACGCAGTCCGCGTACCGGCCGTTGCCGCCCTCCCCGACGAAAAGGCCGTTCTTCCCGGTGTCCCGCACCGTCAGCCGCACCACCGTCGGGTCACCGCCCTCGGCCACCACCATCCCGGAGCCCGTGCTGCCGGACACCGAGCAGTCGTGCAGCGTCGGCGCCGCCCTCTCGGCGACGACGAACCCGGCCGTGCCGGCGCCGCTGACCTGGCAGCCGGTGAGTTCGGGGCTGGTCCCGGGCCCGCAGGTGAGGCCGGCGCGCTCGACGTCGACGATCCGTGCGTGGCGGATCGTGACCCCGCCCTGGGACTGTGCGGTCACGCCGTTGCGGCCGCGCCGCACCGTCATGCCGTCGACCGTGGCCGCCGCGTAGCCGTCCACGTGCAGGCCGGACAGCCCGCAGGCGATCAGCCGGCAGTCCTCCACCGTCAGCCGGGCGCGCTCGGTGGCGCCGATGCCGTGCTCCGGGGTGTCCTCCACCCGCAGGGCGATGATCTCGGCCGTCGCCTCACCGGCGACGTGGACGGCGCTGTAGGCGGTCCTCCGCACGATGCCGCCGGTGACGCGCACCTCGGCCCGGTCGCCGACCAGGATGCCGTTGCCCTCCGCGCCCCGGACCGTGGTGTCGGCGAGGACCGCGCGGGCGGAGCCGCGCACCACCACTCCCGAGGTGTGGGAGTCGGCGATCCGGCAGTCGACGAGCTCCAGCCGCGCGCCGCCGTCGGCCGACACCCCGGCCGCGCCGCTGTCGTGGACGGAACACGTCGACACCAGGACGTCCGCGGTGCCGGCGGCGAGGATTCCGGCGGCTCCGGCGCCGCTCACCTCGCCACCGGTGATGCGCACACCGCCGGTCCCGTCGTCCGCGGCACGCGGGGACGAGCCCAGCACCCGTACGGCTTCGGCGGCCGCGTCCTTGACCCGGCACCCGTCCACGAGCACCGCCGCCCGCTCCTCGACGAGCAGCCCGTTGCGGCCCGGCCCGTCGACCGCGCAGCGGCGCATCGTCACGGTGGCCTCGCCGCGGACCCGGACGCCGGAGCCGCCGACCGCGCGCACGGTCGAGTCGGTGAGGTGCGCGGTCGTGGCGCCGGACAGCACGATGCCGGTCCCCTCGACGTCGGTGACGAGCGCGTCGGCCAGCCACACGGTGCCGGTGGTGTCGGCGTGCACGCCCGCCAGCGCCGCCTCGCGGACCACGCTGCGGGTGACACGAAGCGACGCCGCGCGGACGACCTCCACCCGGCCGCCGGCGATGTCGCAGTCCCGGAGGTCGGTGGTGCCGGCCGTCACCAGCAGCAGCGGCCGGGTGGGGTCCGCGCCCAGCACGGTGACGCCGTTCAGCGTGGCGGAGGCCGAGAGTTCCAACGCCGGCAGCCCCGGGGTGACCGGAGTCAGCCGTACCGTGCCGGGTCCCTCCTCGGCGACGAGTGTCACCGCGCGGTCGATCAGCAGCCGCTCGGGGTACTCGCCCGCGGCGACGCGGATCTCGTCCTGGTGGTCCGCCGCCCGCAGCGCCTCGGCGAGGGTGCGGAACGCGCCGCGGCGCGCGTGCGGCCGCACGTGATGGATGACGGTCACCCTCGGGTCCCCTCGGTGGGCGTGCGGTGGTCACCGGGCTCCACGAACCCGGGGTTGGCCAGGTACGGGCCGACCGGGCGGCCCTCCTCCAGGCGCTGCGCACCGAGGACGTGGCGGCCGTCCACCCCGCCCGGGTAGAGGACCTCCTCGCGCTCGGGGTGCGGCCCGGCGAGGTCGAGGGTCCGGTCGACGTCGACTCCGCCCGGCGCGGCGATGTCGTAACGCCAGCCGTACCGGCCCAGCAGCCCGGCCGCGCGCCCGCCCCCGGCGGCGGCCTGGTCGCGCAGCCAGCCGATCGTGCGGGTGGCGGTGAGCCAGGCGCTGTCGGACGCGCCGGTCCCGTTGACGTGTGCGGCCACGTGGACGAGCGCGTCGCCGGCCGGGCGCAGGCCGTCGGCGAAGACGGCGGCGGGGCGCTCGGCTCCCGCGGGGCCGAAGACGTACAGCTCGGCGCTGTCGGCGCGCCAGTGCAGACCGCCGCTCCAGGCGGCGGCCTCCAGCGCCGGCCCGACGTGCGGCGCCGCGGCCCCGGCGGCGATCCGCGGCGGCGTCGCAGGCGCGGCGTCGGCGGGCGCGGCGGCCGGCGGCGACGGCAGCTTCAGCGGCGTCGCACCCAACGGCTCGGTCCCGCCGGGGAGATGCCAGTGCCACGCCCCGAGACCTCCCCCGGCGCCGGGGGGCACGAAGACACCGCGCAGGCCCAGTGCGCTGTTCTCGATCGCGTACGCGCAGGTGCGGGGGGTGTCGCCGTTGTGACCCCACAGCGTCCAGCGGCCGGTGTGCCCCAGGGGGTCCGGGTGCCGTTGCCGGACGGCGTCGAAGGCCGCGTCCGGGGCGGTGGGTGCCGGGATCGAGGGCGGTGGCGGGGTCGGTGCCGGGGGCGGGATCGGCCCGACGCCTGCGGGTGCCTCGATCACGGCCTCCTCCTCGACGACACGTGTTCCGGCCGTGAAGGGCTCCGCGAGGGGTGTCGACGCCTCAGGGAGAGTACGTGTCACGACCACGCCGACCGGCTCGGTGCCGTCGACACGTGTTGACTCCAGTGTGTCATCCTTTCCGGGCGCCGGCGCCACGGAGATCGGGCTCGGGGCTGCCCGGCCCTCCGTGGCGGCTGACGGCGCCTCACCCGCGCCGGGTGTCCCGGTCGCGGAGGTCGTACCGCCCTCGGTCACATGTGTCCCGGGCGCCGTCGCGGTCCCCGGCCGGGGTCCATCGGCCCGCCCGGCGTGCGCGGTGGCCGGAGCGCCGGTCTCGTGGGCGGGAGTCCCCGGCCGGGTGAAGACATGGCCCCGCTCGGCCAGGACGTGTCCGGTGATCTGGGACGACGGCACCGAGACGCCGATCGGGACGACACCCGAGACGCGCGTGTCCGTCCCGCCGTGGTGGAAGGTGAAGGTGAACCTGACGTGGCCGTCGTAGTGTTCGAGCGGGTTCGGGATCTTGGCGTTGCCGAAGGTACGCCCGCCCCCGACCTGGTCGCCGCGGGTCCGGCGCCGGAAGCCGCCGCCGAAGGTCAGCGCCGCCCCGAGCTTGTTCTCCATGGCGCCGGCGGCCGCGCCGAGCTGGCCCAGCACGAAGAACTGCCGCGAGTGCAGGCCGCGTCGGCTCACCGCGGAGAACGTCTCGCCGGCCAGGACCACCTCGGCTCCTGGTTCGGGGCGCGCGTGCGCCAGGTCGACGATCTCCGCCGTGGCCGACACCCACGCCTCACGGCCGTTCACCCGGAACGTCTCCCCCTTGAGCTCGCCCCCGCGGGTCAGCCGCGGCAGCGCGGCCATCAGCCGGTCCTTGGTGAACTCGCCCATGACCAGCTCGCCCCGCTCCTTGCCGGCGCGGGTGACATGCGACCAGCTGCCGCCGAACGCCCTGCCGCCCTCGCTGTCGAGCAGGCCCCGCAGCGACTGGACGTCGGGCAGGTCCCGGACGAGCTGGCCGTCCGACATGCCACCGGTCAGCAGTGACTCCGGCGGCCTGGGCACCGCGGCCCTGCGTGGCCGCTCCCCGGGGCGCCGCGCGGGCCGGGGCCGTCCGGCGCCCACCGCCGGGGCCTCGAAGCGCGCCAGGTCCGGGCCGGAGACCCTGACGGCATCGGCGCTCGGCAGCAGCGCCTGGAAGCCGATCTCCGCCTCGCCGATCCTGCGCGCCCGCACACCGAAGGTCCGCCTGGTCATCGGGGAGAGCCCGAGTGTCCCCTGACCGCTCCGCCTGGCGTCGACCCCCTCGCGGACGCGCACGCTCTGCTCCACGAGCGCCCGGTCGAACTCGGCCTTCGCCTGGTCGAGCCGCGTCTTCAGCTCATCGGCCCCGCGGTGCGGACGGTCGCTCCCGAGGGCGTCGTCGTGCCGCTGCTGGAGCTCGCGGACCCTGTCGCGCAGCTCCTTGAAGCGGGCCTGCCCTTCGACGGCCTCCTTCGGCACGCGGGTGTCGACCCCGGGCCCGAAGGGGCGCCAGCGGTCGCGGAACTCGACGTGCAGGCGTGCCACGCCGTCGAAGACGCTGCCGGGGACCTTGGTCTTGGTGCCGGCGGCGGAGCGGACGCCGGACGAGGAGTCGACCAGGTGCTCGGACTGGGTGGTGTGCGCCAGGGTCGCCCCGCCGAAGACCTCGGCCGGGGAGGCGCCGACCGGGTCGGAGGTGCCGACGACGGTCACGTTGGTTCCGTCGGAGGTGATCTGCGGTCCGTTCGGGCCGGTCCGCGTGCGGCCGCTGCCCGAGCTGTCCATGGTGGCCGAGTGGAACTCGGTCGCCTTCGTGTTGGCGGTGTGGGTCATCTCCTTGACGCTCGCGTGGATGACCACCTGCCGGCCGCCGACCCGCACCACCCAGGGCTGACCGGACATCATCGGCTTGAGCCGGCGCTGGAACTCCGACGCGGGCAGGCGCTCCAGGAGCTTGGCCCGTGCCGACCTCCATTCGGCGGCGGAGCCGAACACCTTCGGTCCGATCGGGTCAAGCTGGCGCAGGACGTCCTCCGCCAGGTGTGCGGCGGGCGCGCCCTGGGTCGCGTCCGCCGCCGGTGTCCGGCCGGTCCGCACCGGGTGGGTGTCGAGCACGACGTCCTCGGCGCCCAGCCGCAGCGAGTCGGCGATGCGGTCCGGAACCCGGTAGTGCTGTTCGAGCCGGTGGGGCGCGCCGGTCACGGGGTCGGCGGGCAGGTCCCGGACCGGGAAGGCGAACCGCCCGTGCTGGGCGACGGTGAAGGTCCGCTCGCCGCCGCGGCCCGGCAGCGCGCCGGAGACCTTGGCGTGGACGGTGTAGGTCACCCGGCCGTCGAACAGGGCGGCCGGCTCGACGGTCTTGTTCTTCGAGACGACACCGCCGCGGACGTCGGCGCCGTGCCCGCTGACCGACTCCCTGTGACGCGCGTGGCCGAGGGTGAAGGAGACGTGCGGGGCCTTGAAGCCGGCACGCCCCCACACGGTGCGCCGTACGTGTGCGGCCCTCTGCACGGCAGCGGCGGTGGCGGACTCGGTGCCCTGCTCGAACTCGAACTTCTCCTCGACCCGCAGGAACCCGGTCATCGTGGCGGCGGCCGCGGTGATGTGGATCTCGGCGGTCACCGGACCGGCGCGGAAGGTGCCGCCCCAGGTGTCACCGGACGTGAGTCCCGCGGCCTTGGGCCGCAGGGCGATCGAGTCGAAGAACTGGGCCACCTCGCCCTCGACCTGGTCCCAGCGCTCCCCGAACGCGCCGGAGAGCTGCTGCTCGATCGCCTTGACCACGCCGTCGCCGGGCAGTTCGAGCACGATGTCGCCGCCGCCGATCCGGCCGGAGCCGGTCACCCGGAGCGGGGGCCGCACGGTGGGGCCGGAGCGGGCAGCGGGCGTGCCGGGTACGGGCGTGGGTACGGGCGCGGACGCGGGTACGGGCTCCGGGGCCGCGGGTACGGGCTCCGGGGCGGCGGCCGGGCGGTGGAAGACCTGGGCGCCCGCGCCCTGCGCGGTGACCTCGTAGCGCTGGGCGTGGCTCTGCGGGAGGGCCACGACGAAGCGCACCTCGGTGCGGCCGCCGTGCGCCGCCGTCTCCCCGACGCGACCGAGGCGGACGTCGACGCCGGCGGTGGCGATGTACACCGCCATGGGCTCGGGGTACTTGGCGCCGGCCACACTGCTGTGCCCGCCGGACACCCCGGTGCCCGTGCGGTACCGGTGCGCGACAGCGCCGCCCGGGGCCTGCACGGCGAGGGTGACGTCGCCGGCGAGCTCCGGCTGTACGCCGCCCTGGGCCCACTGGCCGTGGCTCCACCCCGAACCGAGCCGGCCGCCGGTCTCGTCCGCGAGGTCGCTGAGCAGGTTGACCTCGGCGGCGTCCAGATTCCGCACGTACGCCAGCGACTCCAGCCGCCCGTCGAGGGCGAACCGGGCGTCGGAGCGCAGCGGCACGGGCAGCGGGGTGCTGCGCGCGGTGGCGCCCCGCGTGAGCGGGGGCAGCGTCGCCGCGAGCTGCTCACGGGTCGCCAGGTCGTGCACGGCCGGGCGTACGGCGGCCCAGTCGCGGCCGAAGTAGTCGCGGCCGAGGCCGTCCACGAGGTCGCCGAGCCGGGGCGACCCGGATGCGTCGAGGGCCCGTTCCTCGCCCGAGAGGACGTCGATGACGACCGTGTGGGACGGCAGCCCGTCCCACACCGCCGCTGCGGGCCGCCAGGCGTGGTCGCCCTCCTGGAGGAGGGGGGCCGCCGTCCGGCGCGGTCCCGGCGGCCGGCCGGCCGCGGAGAAGGCGGTCGGCCCGGGGACCGGGCGGGCGTCCGCCGCGTCGACGAGGACCTGGAAGCCGAGCCGGGCCCGTCCGCCGGGCGCGGCACCGGCCGACGCCGCAGACGCGGCCGACGCGCCTCCCGCGTCAGGCGTGACCTCGTGGGCCGCCGGCGCGCCCGGGACCGCCGGTACCGCGGGGCGGTGGACGAAGGAGAGCGTGGCGACGCCGTCGAAGACGGCGCCGGGGGCCTTCATCTTGACCGCGGTGCCGGACCTGACCGACTCCTGGCGGATCAGGGCGCCTTCGCGTTCGAACTCGCCGTGCGCGAGGCCGGTGAGGGAGACCGGTCCGGCATGCAGGTCGGCGCTCTGGACGGTCATCGCCGCCCGGACGCCGTGCTCGGAACTCCGCACACGGGTGTAGACCCGGGTGACGTCCGAGCCGGTGTTGAACTCGGTCGCGGCGGTGTTGCGCAGGTGCGTCATCGTCGAGACCTCGGCGGTGACGAGCAGGCTCCCGGAATCGGGTCCCAGGTCGACCTCCAGCGGCTCCCCCGCCGTCATGCCCCTGAGCCGGTACTGGAGGGAGTCCAGGGAGCCCATGCGGTCGAGGACCAGCTCCCGGACCGCGGGCCAGCCGTCGCCGAAGACCCGACTGCCGTAGGACTCCAGCGAGTCGGGGTCGTCCGTCCCGCCGAGGAGGGCGTCGTGCACGGTGCCGGCGGCGCGTTCGCCGCCGGCGTCCACGACGAACAGGTCGCGGACGGTGTCCATGCCGCCCAGCGCGAGGGTCTGCTCGACGCGCGCCGGCGGGAGGTAGTGCCGCTCCACGGAGGACAGCGGGCGCAGGTCGCCCTCGGCGGCGGCCACCGGCACCCTCGTCGACACCTCGATCCGGCCGCCGCGACCGCCGTCGGCGGCACCGGCCGGCAGCCGCTCGCCGAAGGTGCCGCCGACCGCGGAGAAGTCGAACTCCAGCCGCACCTCGACGTCGATCCCGAGCGCCGGCTCGGGGGTCTTCGTACGGCTGAACAGCCGTCCGCCGGAGGTCGTGCGGTGCGACGCGGAGCGGGACCAGAGGGAGGACAGGTGTCCCGTCAGATCGGTCCTGGCGGCGGCCTTGCCCTTCACGAGCACACCGACGGTGACGGCGGAGCGCGTCTCGCGCTGGAAGCCGTCGCGGACGAGCGACTCGCTGCCGTCCTCGAACTCCAGGCTCGCGAAAGCCCCGTCGGTGCGCGCCGCCGTGACCTTCGCGCGGACCGTGACGTCGCCGCTGAATCCCGCCGCGTCCACGGTGAGGACCCGGGACTCGCCGCGGGTCATCGCCGACAGCGACGGCCAGACCTCCCTGCCGACCTGTGCCTCCAGGTCGGCACGCAGCGTGTCGCGCTGGGCCTGGGTGAGCACGTCGCCGAAGTGCGCGACGAGCTCCCGGGTGACGGCGGTGACGGCCTCCTGGGACGGCAACACGCGGTCGGCTCCGCCGATCTGACCCGCGGCGGTCATACGGGCCGGAGGCGGCAGCGGCGCTCCGGTGCCCCCGCGGACGCTGACCGCGTCGGGTGCGGTGAGGTAGTCGAGGGCCTTGTCCACGTCGGACGCGTCGAAGCCCTTGGTGTGGTGGGCCCCGACGGGCTTGAGGTTCCTGACGTACGGGCGGTCGCCGCCTCCTGGCACCCAGCTCGGGTGCTCGAAGGAGTCGGTGAGGTCGTTGATGTCCTGCTGCGCGTGCGCGGGGATCCTCCCCTTGTACGCGTCCTGCTTGGCGTTCCGGAGGTCCCGCAGCTCGACCGCGATCCGGCCGGAACGGGTGGGCGGGTGCTTGATGACGATCCGCGTGTAGCCGGGCGCGAGCGCGTTGGCTGCGGTCCGACCGGTCCCGTCGACCGCGTGCCACTTGGCCATGCGGTCGCCGCCGATGCTCCCCGCCTCCTCCAGGTAGCGGACCTGGTGGCCGGACAGGGCCATCGCCTCGAGATTGCCGCTGCGGAACCCGAGGTGCTTCAGTCGCCCGTCGCTCGCCCGGTTCAGGTACTCGAACAGCCTCATCTGGCCGATGCGGGTGTCGCCGCCCCACCTGTGGACGCCAGGGGACCCCTTCCAGAACTCGGTGAGGTCGTGCACCTGGAGGCCCCTGTCCCGGAACTCGCTCGCCATGGCCGGGAACTTGCCCGGACGGCCGGCGTGCGGGGAGGCGTCTCCGACGAGGAGGACGAGGGGGCCCCGCGGCCGGTCCGCGGTGCGCCGGTGCAGGCCGTCCAGGATCTGCCGGGTGCCGGTGTGGCTGGTGTCGTGCTCGACGTGGATCTCTCCGCGCTTGCCGCTGAACCGGGTCCACAGCACGACGACGTCGCGCCCGGTCACCTCGGGTACGCCCCTGCCGTGCAGCCAGGCGCCGACCTCCTGCTGCGCCTCCGTGGTGAAGTGGGCGTCGTCGAGCCGCCACCCGGCACGCAGGGTGTCGCGCAGCTCGGGGCTGAAGCGCTGCCCGACCCAGGTGGTGGCGGCGCCGACCGGGACGATGAGGTCCTTCTCGACGACCGTCCTCGCGGGCTCCTCGACGTCGTCGAGCTTCAGCACGGCGCCGTTGACCTCCCGCCACTGCTCCCTCATCAGCGCCTTGGCGTTCTGGCCCCGCGCCACCTCCTTCACCAGGACGCGGCCGGGGTCGATGCCGCTGTCCACGTAGAAGTCGCGGATGGCCGCACTGCGGTCACGGTGGTCCCGCCGGTCGCGGATCAGCAGCACATGGAGGCCGGGGTCGCTGTGCAGGGCCGCCGCGACGCCGAACTGGTCGCCGGTGGCGTACCCGTTCTGGGCCAGCAGCTTCCGCAGCCGCGGGTCGGGGCCGCTCTTCGGGGCGTGCAGGGCCTCCTTCTGCTGCTTCGACAGCTTGGCCCCCGGCGGCTTCCCGCCGCCGCCGTCCGTGGGCCGGCCGGCGTGCGTCGACGGCCGCGCGCCGTCGTGCGGGACGGAGGCGGCGCGGTCGGGCACGTCGCCGAGGGGGCGGCCCTTTGCGTCGACGTGGGTGACGCCGCCGGAGCGGTGGTCGGTGACGTGCACGGTGCGGTCGGGCAGCAGGGTGGCCGAGAACCGGTCGGCGTCCGGGTCGCCGAGGACGCGCACGGCGTCGGGGCGGCCCCGCCCGTCGAGGCCGACATGCAGCGTCGGGCCGTCTCCCGGTCCGCCCACGCCGGCGAGCGGGATCTCGTCGGCGACGCGGACACCGCCGGCGTTGTACGTGGTCGCGGCTCCCGAACGGGTGTCGTGGACGCGATGGCCGCCGCCGGCCACCGGCGTGACCGTACGGTCCGGCACGGGCCGGCCCGACAGGTCGAGCAGCTGGTGCCCGATCGTGCCGTCCGCGTCCCTGGTCGTGCGGATCACGAGGCCGTTGATGTCGGCGACGCCCGAATCGCTCAGCTTCACCGTGTCCAGCGGCACCGGGACCGACGCGGGAAGGGTGTCCGCCGGCCCCGCGCCCAGCGTCGCCCCCCGCGCGTCGACGGCGTCCTGGTCGAGCCCGCGCAGCCGCTCCTCGATCGCCCTGGGCTCCAGGCCGAGGTCCTGGACCGTCCGGAACGCGGTGGCGAAGTCCCCCTCCGCCGACTCCAGGCGCCTCGCGATCTCGAGGTCGACGGCGCTCACACCCTGCGACGTGCTCGCGGCGCCGGGCGCGCGACGCAGGTTCCTGACGTCGCGGAGGACCTGCCGCGCCCGGGTCAGCTCGGCCCACGCCTGCCGCAGGGGCGCACCGCCTGGCCCGAGGATCGTCTCGGCCTGCGCGTACTGCGCCGCCCAGGGCGGATCGAGGTCGGTGCGGGCAGCCGCGGAAGGGATGGGCGCGCCCGCGCCGGCCCCGGACGGCGCGGAGTCGTGTGCGCCGGGCCCGGGGACCGGCAGCGCGCCCGCCTCGCGTTCGGCCTGCGCGAGGAGGCGCTCGACTCCGGGGACGCGCCGGAGGTTGGGCGCGTGGTCCAGGTACTGGCGGGCCTCCTGGGCGAGTTGGCGGAGGATCTCGGATCGCCTGGCGATCTCGGACCCGGGAGTGGCCTGGTAGACCCGCAGCAGGTCGTCGAAGACGTGGATACGGGAGCGCGAGCGGATGCCGGTCTGCGTCGCGGTGTGCTTCTTGAAGACGGCCGGGTCCAGCATGTCGTGCCGGCCCGCGCCGGCGCCGGACGGCAGCGCTTCGGTGGGTGCGGCGTTCGGGACGTCGTGGGCGGCCGCCGTGCCCTGCGGTGCGCCGGTCGGCGCGGCGTCGCGGACCGGGGTCGTGCCGGGGTCGCCCCCGGCCTGCGGCTCCGGCTCCGGTTGCCGCTCCGGCTGCGGCCCCGGTTCCGGCTGCGGCTCGGTGTGGGTGGGGACTTCCGGTCCGGCCTCGTGCGGCGGTGGGCCTTCGGCTGCCTGCGGCCCGGTCGGCGCCGTGCCGGACCGCGCAGCGGTCGCCGGGACGTCGGCGTGCCGGGCGGGACCGGACGCCTTCGGCTCGGGGCCGGCGCCGTCGCTCGTCGTCAGCGCGTCGGCCGGCCCGTTGTCCACGGCGGACGACACCTCCGGCTGGGCCGGGGCCTTCGCCTCCGCCCCCTTCGGCTTCGCCCCCTTCGGCGCCCCTCCCTTCGGGGCGCCTCCCTTCGGGGCGCCTCCCTTGGCCTGCTGCGTCTCCTCGGGCCCGGGGGCGGCCGCCTTGCCGGGGCGTGGGCCGTGCGCGTCCTTGGCGGCCGACGGCCGGTTCTCCTGCAGGTGTTCGATCTTCTCCAGGAGTGCGGTGCGCTTCGCGATGAGGCCGTCGATCAGCTTGTGGCGATCCTCGTTGCTCCCGGCCCTCCACGCGTGCGTGAGCTTCAGCGACTCCTGGAGGGAGGCCTTCGCGGCCTTCAGCTTCTGGTCGAGGTTGTCGGTGCTGTTCCCCTGCACGCCGTGCTCAGCCGACCGGAAGGCGTCGTCCGCGGCGTCGAAGTGCTTGCCGGCCAACCGCCCGATCGGGTCCATCGTGCCGTCGCTGAAGTACCGGCCGTCGCCATCCGGATCATGGACATGCAGCGGCTTGGGACCGACACCGAGCACGGCCTGCCCGCCGGCCTCCCACGCCTCCACGGCTTTCGGCGTGATCGGAAGGCCAGAACCGAACTTCGCCTCCGGGCGGAACAGCTTCGACACCAGACGGCCGAGGTCGTCCGCCGACATCTTCAGCGCGAGCTGCGTGTACTCCGCGCCCATGTGCATCACCTCGCGGACCACCGACAACGCGAGAGCGTGCGTCACGTCCGCACCGTGGAACACCTCCTTCTCGAACGTGACCGTCCGGGTGAGGTCACCGTTCTGCGGATACCTGTACGTCCACTGGGCGTGCTTGCCGATCGCCGCGAATCCCTCGTCGTACTCCGCGCTGCGGAACACCTTCGCCGTCGGCGCGGACCCCGGCGCCGCCGGCTGCCTCACCTCGAACTTCTGCATCGCGGGGCGGTCCAGCGGTTGCAGCTGGTCGTGCAGGGAGACCCAGCCCCCGTGCTCCTCCAGCACCTTCGCGTCGAACACCAGCGTGGTCGGGCCGTAACGGGTCGCCATCGGCCCGTCGCCGACGTCCATCCGGAAGAACACGAAGTCGTCGTTCCCGAGGTTCGAGGTGTTCTTCGCCGAACTCTTCCCCGACGCGAGGAACTTGACGTCCCGCCGCGCCAGGTCGCCCTGCGACGACATCAGACCGCTGTTCGCGATCGCGTGGTACGCGGGTGTCGCGTGCTTGACCCGGTAGTCGAGATCGCGCAGTCTGCCCACGAGTCCACGGAGATCCTCCCGGAGACCGTCCGGCATCTCCTGGAGGAGACGCTCGACGTCGGAGGTCAGGCGCTCCAGGTTCTGCCGTGAGAGGTCACGCACGAAGGTCTTCTGCTGGTCGGCGGTCAGCTTGTCCAGGTCGCCGAAGAGCGCGTCCCAGTCCCCCTTGCCGCCCGGAAGGACGGACTTCCACTGCGTCCCCGTCGGGACGTCCGCGTACGCCTTGTCCGACCGGAACCTCCGCACCACCTGGGCCAGGTCGTGGAAGCCGCCGACGGCCTTCCGCGTGCTGAAGACGTCGGAGACGTGGACCACCGTGCCGGTGGCGTTCGCTCCGACGGCGTCGTCGACCCGCTGGGCGAGCTTGCCCGCCGCGAACGACAGCGCACCGTGCTCGGCACGCAACCCGTAGACGCCGCCGACCTTGGCCGCGTCCTTGATGAACCCCTTCTCCAGCATCGACCCGAGGCTCTCCGCCGAGCCCTTCAGAGCCTTCACGGCGTTCTTCAGCTCCGCCGTCACCGTCACGTCGGCCGAGCCCGTGCGGCCCGACGCCGCCCCCGGCCCGAGCAGATCCTCCAGCGCCTCGGCCTGCGACAGGACGGTCTCCGCCTGCCGCTTCACGTCCTCGCCCGACAGCGCCGTCTGATCCCAGCGGAAGGCACCCCCGGCGTCCCGCCGGGCCTGCGTCACCCGGTGCAGGTCGTCCGCGTGCGCCCGCAGCACGTCCGCGAGGTCCAGGTGGCCGGCCCAGGCGAACTTCTCCACGTACCGGTGCAGCTCCCGCTGCGCGAGATCACCGGCGGCCACACGGGCGTGCACACCGGCGGCCAGATCGCCGGCGGCCTTGTCGAGGGCGTCCTGGGCCTTCTTCAGCTCGACCTGGGCGGCGTCGAGGGTCGTGCCGGCCTTGTCCAGGGCGGCCTGGGCCTTGAGGACGTCCTTCTCCGCCTTTTCCGTCGCACCCTTGTTGGTGCCCGCCTGGCGCTCGGCGAGCTTCTCCTGGAGGGGCGCGATCTTGGCGGCGTTCGCGTCGTACGACTTCTGCGCCTGGCCCACCTTCGAGTGGGCGCCCGGCATGCCCTTCAGGGCCTTCTCCTGCGCCGCCATCAGGTCGTCGAGCGTCGCCGGCTCCCCCGCGCCGCGCGGCGCCGGCCGCTGCACGCCGGAGCCGTCCAGCCGCGGACGGTCCTTCAGGCCCTGGCTGTGCAGCTCCCACAGCCGCCGGTCCATGTCCGCGGGGGCGAGGCCCAGTTCGCCGAGCCGGTGGTGCAGGTCGTCCAGGCCGCTCCTCGCCGCGGACAGGTCCTGCCGGAGCCTCACCTGGTGCGCGCCGGGCCCGCTCGATCCACCGGCGTGCGGCTGATCGGCGCGGATCTGCCCCTCGATCCGGCCCACGTCGTACCGGGCCTGCGTGAACCGACGCCACAGCTCCCGACGGTCACCGCGCAGCGGATCGTGCGGGCCGCCGAACAGCGCGTCGACGCGCTCCGCGTCCAGCCCCCAGAACCGTTCGATCTCGCCGGGCGAGAACGGCAGGGACGTTCCCGCCCTCGCGGGGACCGCGGTGGCGCCGCCCGACTTCCCGCCCGGCTTCCCGCCCGGCTTCCCGCCCGGCTCGATCCCCTGCCCGGCGGAGGAGCCGGACATCCGGCTCGGGCGCGGTCCCGGCACGCCGAGCGCGTCGAGGTGGCCCTCGATGGTCCCGATGTCCATGCCGAGCGTGGACATCCGGCCTTCGGTGACGTCCAGGGCGACCTCGGCCCGCTGGACGTCGAGCTTGGCGGCGGCCTGGTCGACGGTCTCGGAGGGCCGGCCGAGCCCGCCGCCCGTGCGGTCGAGCCGGTGCTTGGCGGCGGCGAGTTCGGCGCTCGACAGTTCGTAGTCGTCCCAGGTGGTCAGCCGCTCCCTGCCGGTCTTCCCGGTGACGCCGCCGGTGACCGCCTCGAACCTGCTCAGCGGCGCCGGCTTGCCGCCGGCCGCCTGCGGGCGCGGCTTCGGGGCC
This sequence comes from Actinacidiphila polyblastidii, assembly GCF_036353415.1. Taxonomy (NCBI): domain Bacteria; kingdom Bacillati; phylum Actinomycetota; class Actinomycetes; order Kitasatosporales; family Streptomycetaceae; genus Actinacidiphila; species Actinacidiphila polyblastidii. The sequence goes on along the minus strand of NZ_JAZEWV010000009.1, from coordinate 223,613 downwards.
GCGGCGGGGGTCGGACGCAGAGCGACGTGCTCGCCGGCCGGGGCGGCGCCCGCGCCGTCGACCGGCGCGCGCTCGACGCCGGTCAGGTGTACGTCGGGTGCGGTCGTGGCGTGGGCCGCGCCGGCCGCGTCGCCGGCGCCGCCCTCACGCCGGCCGAGGAGGTCGAGGCCCTCGCGGGCCGACACCCCGAGGTGGTCGGCCTGTGCGGTGACCGCGGCGCTCTCGGGTTCTTCGGCCAGCCGCTCCGGGGCGTTGAGGCTGGTGGCACCGCCGGAGAGGTCGTCGAGGTCCCGGGCGGCCCTGGTGGCGCCGCCGCCGGCGGACGGCGCTGCCGTGCCGGCGGTCCTGCCCGCGCCGCCGGACGCGACGTCTCCCGAGCCGGCCCTGACGTCGCCGGTGAGCGAAGTGGCGGCGGCGGGAGCGGTCTTGACGTCAGCCGTGACGTGGCCGGCCGGGGCCGCCGCGGGAGGCGCCTGGAGGCCGTGGGCGGCGCCGGGCGCCGCCGCGGGGTCGGCCGTGCCGAGCGCCTCGTGCACCTCGGGAGCGACGACGACCCGCCTGCCCTCGCCGTCGGTGAGGCCCGGGCCTCGGTAGTCCAGGTGCAAGGTGGTCGGCGTGCCGTTCTGGGCGCCGACCTGCAGGGTGATGCCGTCCTGCGTCATCCGGATGCCGGAGACGTCTCCGTCCACGATGCTCCGCAGCTCGGGGATGCCCAGCGCGTGGAAGTCCTCGACGTGGCCGGTGGCCACCCGCACCGAGGACAGGGCGTCGGTGAAGGAGGCGTGCAGGCCGGACCCGGAGGGCGTCAGGTCTCCCCGCAGGGCGTGCAGGCCGGAGCCGGGATCCGACAGGTCGTGCGCGCCGGCGTGAGCGGTCCCGCCCGGGTTCGTCGGCAGCGGCTCCAGCAGTCCCCCGGCGGTGCGCTGGAAGCCGGTGGAGTGGTCGAAGGCGGCCAGGTGGTCGACGGCGTCCAGGCCGCCCGCGTTCGCCATCAGGTTGCCGACGGAGCCGGGGGCGCTGCCCAGGTTCAGCGCATGCAGGGACGTGAGGCCGCTGTTCATGCCGCCGATGCCGTTGCCGACGCCGATGCCGATGCCGTGCAGGGCTCCGTGGCCGAGGCCGTCGAAGGCGGCGCCGGTCGGCGCCCCGGCGAGGCCGCCGTGCCCACCGGTCAGTCCGCCGGTCAGCCCGCCGATGTGCAGGCCGCCGCCGATCGCCGTCTGCGACAGGTGGGCGGTCGGGGTCAGCAGACGGGTGCCGAAACCCATGGTGAAGGCGCCCTTGAGGCCGACACCCAGTTCGAAGAAGTCCACCGGCAGGGTGGCGCCGAGCAGCAGGCGGCCGCCGAAGCTGACGGCGTAGACGCCCACCTTGCCGATCGTGCCGCTGACGCCCGCGGTGGCGACCTGGAAGTCGGTGCGGAAGGTGCCGGCGATCATCTTCAGGCCGGCGGCGGTGATCCTGACGCCCTTCATGGCCAGGCCGGCCAGGCCCGCCAGCCCGCGCAGGACCAGACCGGGCAGCGCGGTCACGGCGCTGTGGACGCCCTTGACGGTGATGCCGCCGGTCAGGAGGTGCCCGAGGGTGCCGCCCAGCTTGCCGAAGCCCTCGGAGAGCGACGCGGGCAGGTTCTTCAGCGCGTTGAACACGCCCTTGGCGACACCGCCGACTCCGATGCCCTTGGTGGAGGGGAAGAGGATGCCGATGAACGCCAGCGCCACGTCCAGGGCGCTCGCCTTGCCCTCGGCGAACTCGACGAGCGTGCCGATGAAGACGACCATGCCGAGGCCGAAGGCGAGCAGGCCGAACCAGCCGCCGAAGATCGCGCCCACGATGGCCAGGATGATCTCCAGGATGCCGATGGCGTTGAGGAACAGCTGCCAGCCGCTGATGGGCTGGCGGATCAGGTCCTCGGCATCCCTGAGCCGGCTGCGGTAGGTGCTGACCGCGCTGCGGTACTCGTCCTGCGCGGTGTGCGCCTGCGCCTTGTGGGCGGCCAGTTGCAGGTCGTCCTTCGACAGCCCCTGCGCCGCCGACAGGGCCTGGTCCGCCTTCGCCTGGGCCTCCGCGACCGCGGACCTGTAGGCCGAGGTGGCGTCCGCGGCGAGAGCGAAGGACCGGCCGATGGCGTCGATGAACTGCTTGAAGTGACCGTCGATCTTCTCGCGCAGCGCGTCGGCCGCCCTGCCGACGAACCCGTTGCCCGAGCCGGTCCTGTCCAGGACCCGGTTCAGGCCGCTGGTGATCTCGTGGCCCAGCTCCTCGGTGTCGTGCAGAGCCGACTGGAAGTCCGCCAGGACGGACTCGTCCCCGGGTGTGGGGTCGTCGTGCATCCCGAGCGCGCTCCAGTCCGCCGGCCGCCCCATGCGTGCCCTCCGTACAGTCGAACCACCCGTGGCGCAAGGTGTGCCGGGGTGGTTGGTTCACACGTACCACTCCAGCGTAGTGTGAGTACAGCCGCGCCCTGTGCCTCAGCATGTGGCGGGACATGTGGCCATCAACACACGTATCCGTTGGCGGCGAGGTGTCGGCCGGGCGGGCGGAGGGAGACGACATGCCGGACTTCGACGTAGCGATCGACTACGAGTTGCTGAACCAGCTGGCCAACGACACGGACGTGCTCAAGGACCGGCTCGCGGACTCCAGGCTCTTCGGCCGGGAGTCCTCCTACGACGCGGGCGAACTCGGCGGGGCGTTCCAGGCCGTCAACCACTTCTTCTGGGCGTGGGTGGGTCCGTGGGAGAACGCCCGGCAGCTGCTGGAGTCCCTGAGCGGCACCTACCGGGTCGCGGCGCAGAAGATGTTCGAGATGGACGCGAGCCTCGCCGGGCAGGCCAACGCCGAGGCGGCGTACTTCTATCACCGCCAGTGGGAGATGGACAAGCAGTCCTACGACGACTGGAAGTGGCTGACCGAGCACACCGTCACCGTCCACGCCTGGGACAAGGACGGCCACGAGTACACCAAGCAGCAGAAGCTCGCCGACCCCGACGACCCGAACGCCCCGAAGCCCCCGGGGTACGAGCCGACCGGCTACGAGTACAGCCACGACGACGGCGACGGCACCGACAACGTCCACCACTCGACGCAGACGACGTACGACGCCGACGGCACCATGAAGTCGACCGACACCACGATCGACGACGGGGACGGCGGCCTGAAGTACCAGGAGCACACCGACTACGGGGACAACCACAGCTACACGACGACGATCACCCACACCGACGGGTCGAAGACCGTCATCGAGGTGCACGGCGACGCGAGCGGCAACGGCACCCGGAGCATCACCGACACCGACAAGGACGGCAAGACCGTCGACACGTCGAGCTACACGGGTTCCGGTCTCGGCACCGACGACCCGCAGTGGACGAACGACGACCCGGACGCCACCGACACCGACGGCGACGGAACGGACGACAAGAACGACCCCGGCGGCAGCCAGCACTCGAACACCGGCGTCGGCAGCCAGGCCTGACCGACCCGCAGCCCATCTCGCACACCCGGACCCAGGGAGCCCCCATGCCCAGCAACAACATCCAGCTCCAGTACAGCCAGATCGACACCGTCGCCACGCAGCTGAACAACGCCGTGACGAACATCAACCCGCAACTGCTGCAGTTGCAGGGGACGGTGGAGAACCTGCTCGGCGACGGTCTGTTCCTGCAGCAGACCAGCCCGGCGATGCAGCACGCCTACCAGCAGTTCACCGGGCAGCTGACGAACATCGTCGCCAAGATCGAGGACTTCGCCAAGCAGTTCACGTCGATCAAGACCCAGATCGACGACATGGACCGGACCATGAAGGCGCAGATCGAGGGGGCCGGCGGCAAGTAGCGCCGGCCCGGCCGCCGGACACGGGAAAGGGGCGCCGCTCGACGCGGCGCCCCTTTCCCGTGTCTGCTCAGCGCGCGTCGGCGGCCTCGGTCTCCGGCACCAGGACGGTCATCAGCGCGCCCTCGTCGTCGACCGTGAAGGCGCGTCCCGGGACCCGGTTCACCCGGACCACGTTGTGCGGCAGCCGCAGGCCCAGCACGTCGCCCTCGCCGATGGTCTGCGGGGACAGCAGCAGTCCCCTGCGGGACCGCCGGACCTGGCCGATCCAGCTGCTGAGCGGCGACACCAGGGCGTCGGCGGGACCGGCGACGGCCAGGCCGAGGGACCGGTCGCGGCCGGAGGAGGCGATGTCCCGCAGCACGGCGTCCACCGGTGACATGGAGAGCAGGTCGGCGTCGTCCACCATGACCACCGCGGCGCCGCCGACCCTCTCCAGCGCCGTCAGCAGCTCCTGCTCGCCCGGGGCGGGCGAGGCCAGCACGACGGCCCGGGGGTGGCCCTCCAGCCCGCGCAACGGCGACTCGCGGGGGGTGAGGGCCACCACCGCGGTCCCGGAGCGCAGCAGGGACGCCGCCAGGGACAGCAGCGCGGTGCTGCGGCCGGACCCGGGCGGCCCGACGATCGTGTACGTCGAGGCGACACCGGCGAAGTCGACCCACACGGGGGCCACCTCGTCGCCGCCGAGTCCCTGCATCGCGCTCAGCGGTGCGGGCCGCGCCGCGCCGGCCCGGCCCCACGCCTCCTGGAAGCGGATCGTCGTCGGCAGCGTCTCGATCCGGAACGGCCGTGCCGAGGCCGGCACGCCCAGGTCCCTGGCGGCCGCCTCGGTGCCGATCCGGCGCAGCGCCTCGGCCTGCTCAGGACCGCTGAGACCGCCCGGCAGCACGGCGACCTGCAGCTCGCCGCCGGTGTCGGTGCGGAAGCCGCGGCCGGCCGGGATCACGGAGGGAACCTGGTCCCGCGGGATGCCGCTCATGGTGTAGTCGCCGGAGTCGTTCATGCGCAGCAGCAGCTTGTTGTCGTTGAGCGCCGCGATCCGCCCGGCCATCAGGGCCCGTTCTGAGGTGGCGACGACGTGCACCCCGACCGCCGCGCCCTCCCGCAGCAGCATCCCCACCTGGCTGACCATGCGGCCTTCGTCGATCTCGCCGATCAACGCGCTCAGCGTGTCCCAGCCGTCGATGAACAGCACGACGTGCGCCGGGCGGCGGTTCGGCGGCAGGGCCGCACGCAGCTCGGTGACGGTGGCGGCCGAGTGCGCGGTCATGAGCTCCTGGCGGCGCACCAGTTCTGCGGTGAGCCGGTTCAGCAGCCGGCCCATGCGTTCCACGTCGGCCCGCGGCACCACGGCGCCGGTGTGCGGCAGCGCGGAGAGCGCCGTCAGCGCGCCGCCGCCGGCGTCGATGGCGTGGAAGTGCACGTCCGCGACGGAGTTGGCGCGGGCCAGCGCGCTGGCGACGGTGCGCAGGGTCTGCGACCGGCCGGAGCGCGGCATGCCCAGCACGAACAGGTGCGAGAAGGTGTTCAGGTCAAGGAACACCGGCGGCTGCGCCTGGAGTTGCGGCCGATCCTCGCGGGCCCACGCGGCGCACACCAGCTGTCCTTCGGCGGCCGGAGCGGCGGGCTCCGGCAGGTCGGACAGGGTCAGGCTGCCGGACAGCGGCGGCAGCCACGGGCTGGGGTGCGGCCGGTGGCCGGAGAGCCTCGCCGCCTCCACGAGCGCGTCCACCAGCGCCATCAGGTCGGTCGGCCCCTCCTCGTCGTCGAGGTGCGCGAACTCGTCCTCGATCTCCTGGGGGGCCTCCACCGGGCGGCCGAGCCGCTGCCAGGACAGCGGGGTCATCCACAGTCCGGTGTCCTCGTCGAAGAACTCCGGCGCGGGCCCGGTCGGCCCGGCGGGTTCCTCCCCCGGGTCGTCCGGGGAGCCGGCGGCGGGGACGGTCTCGGCCTGCGGGCGCGGGGCTCCCACGTACGCGGTCTGGAAGCTCATCGCCGAGCGGTGCCCGAGCCGCACCAGGGCGCGGCCGGGGGTGGCCGTGGAGATGCTCGCCGCGTCCGGCACGTCCAGCACGTCGGTGCTCTCGGCGGCGTCGGTGACGCGCAGCGAGATCCGCAGGTTGGTGTTGGCGCGGATGTCGTTGGTGACCACACCGCCGGGCCGCTGGGTGGCCAGCACCATGTGCAGGCCGAGCGAGCGGCCGCGCTGGGCGATGCCGACCAGGCCGGGGATGAAGTCGGGGATCTCCCGGGCCAGGGTGGCGAACTCGTCGATGACCAGCAGCAGTCGCGGCATCGGCGGCAGGCCCGGGTCGCGGCGGCGCAGTGCCCGGTACTCGGGGTGGTCCTTGGCGCCGGCGGCGGCGAGCATGTGCTCGCGGCGGACCAGTTCGGCCGTCAGCGAGGTCAGCGCGCGCTGCACGAGGTGGCTGTCCAGGTCGGTGACCATGCCCAGGGTGTGCGGCAGCCGCACGCAGTCCTTGAAGGCGCTGCCGCCCTTGTAGTCGACCAGCACGAAGGTCAGTTCGTCAGGGTGGTTGACCGCGGCCAGCGAGGCGACGAAGGTCTGCAGCAGCTCGGACTTGCCGGAGCCGGTGGTGCCCGCGATCAGCGCGTGCGGGCCGTCCTTGACCAGGTCGAAGGCGACCGGGCGGTCGAAGCCCTGGCCGACGAGCGCGGAGGTGGAGGCCGGACGGCGCTCCCAGCGCCGGAGCACCTCCTCGGCGGTGGGGGGCTCGTGGTCGAGCAGGTCGAGCAGCGAGACGCTGTCGGGCAGTCCGCCGGAGGCGTCGGGGGTGACGTCGTGCACCGGGGCGATACCGCGGGCCACGCGTTCGGCCCACGCGGAGGTGACGAAGTCGGGGCGGATGCCGGTGATGTCGGGCAGTCCGGTACGGCGCAGCGTCAGCGTGTCCCTGGCGATGGCCACCACGGCGCTGGCCTCCTCGGGGAGCATCCGCTCCTCGCGGTCCAGGCACAGCAGGTGGATGCCGCTGAGCGGGCCCTCCTTGAGGACCTGGACCATGCCGGGGACGTCGCGCAGCTCGCGCGCTCCGTCCAGCACGACCAGGATGTCGGGTTCGCTGAGCAGGGCGCCGCGCAGGGTGGCCTGCCGCGCCTGGTTGCGGTTGCGGATGACGTTGATCAGCTCGGTGACGCGGTTGGCGACGGTCTCGGGGTCGTTGCCGAGCAGGATGACGGGGGCGTTGTCCTGGGACGCGGCCAGCCCGGAGCGGGCGTGCGGCAGCCAGCGGGCCCACTCCCACGCGTCGGCGGCCTTGCTGTCGGTGAGGACGCAGATCTTCAGGTCGCGCGGGCTGTGCAGCACCGCGGCCTGGGCCACCGCCCAGCGGGCCAGCGACCGGGCGGGCTCCTCGGGTCCGGCGACCCCGACGACCTGGCTGCCGGCCAGGTCCACGCCGATGGGCATGTCGGGGATCTGCCAGCCGGCGGCGCGGTGGTTGTCCTCGCGGGAGCCGTCGTCGATCTGGAGCAGCGACTGCTGCTGGGTGGTGCCGATGCGCAGGACGAGATTGTCGGGGTCGGACGGGCGGCGCTCCCACAGCCGGGCGCCGGGGCCGACGGCCATCAGGCCGACGACCGCCGGATCAGGAGCGGAGGCGACCCGTACACGCCGCTCGTGCTCCACCTTGGCCCGTACGTCCGCCTCCAGGGAGGCGCGGCGCAGCCGGTAGTTGGCGACGCCCTGGAGGTACTCCTTGCGGCCGCTGCGCCGTCCGCCGATCCAGTTGCCGACGCCCAGGATCGGGCTGAGGACCATGAACATCAGGTAGAGGAAGGAGTTGAAGAACCACACCATGGCCACGCCCAGGAACATCGGCGCGATGATCACCAGGAAGGGCAGGGGGCGGCGCTTGGGGGGCTCGGGCGGGCCGGGCAGCCGGAAGGTCTCCGGCTGGAGCGGGGGCAGCAGCCGCGGCGGCCGGTTGAAGTCCAGGCCGGCCTTCGGCGACGCGACCACCGCGGCGTCGGCCCGGGTGGGCCGGGCCGCGCGCAGGAGGTGCTCGCCGACGACGAGTTCACCGTCCGTCTGCCAGGGCGTCCAGCCGCGTGGCAGCGTGCGGGGCCCGTCCTCGTCGGGGTCGGGCTCGGGCGGCAGCGCCGTCACGTCCGCGCGCGGGCGCGGCGGCGGCGCCTCGGGAAGGGAGAGCCGCACCTGCCCGGAGTCCTCGGGCAGTACGGCGAGGACCGTGCCGTCCGGACGCACCGTCAGGCGCAGGCCGTCCTCGGGGACGCCCCTGCCGGTCAGCCGTACGGAGCTGCCCGGCCGGGGGCCGATCAGGTGGGTGCCGACGCCGAGCCGGTGCACCCGTCCGGCCTCCGGACCGCCGATCACCTGGATCTCCGCCACCGGGGCGGAGCCGGGGGCCCGGGGTGTGGGCATCTCGTGCCGGCCGGGTCCGTACACCGATCCGGCGGCGTCCACGGCGTCCACGGGCAGGCCCAGGCCCAGCGTGCTGCCGTCCCGGATCCCGGAGGAGGCCAGGACGGCGTCGGGATCGAGCATCCGGTCGCCGAGGTAGAGCGGGACGTCCTCTTCCTCGGCGGCGTCCGGCGCCACGGGGGCGGTACCCCGGTGGGCGGCGAGCAGGTGCGGGGCGAGCCTGCGCACGGGCGTGGTCGCGGCGGCGTTGACGAGAACGTCGCGCTGCTCCCGCTGCTCGTCGACGGTGGTGACGAGGAGCTTCACGCCTCGTTCCGCCTTTCGGTTCGGGGGGTCTCGAAGGGCTCGGTGGCAGGGGTCGCCGCCGCCGAGACGCCCGTGATCTCGGGTTCTGCGAACAGGTCGCGGACGGCCGGAGCCAGGGGCTCGGGCAGGCGTGCGGGGGGCGCTCCGGCCGCGGCGGTGCGCCGCACGTCCGGTGTCGCCGCCGGGCCGGCCGGCCGGGCGCCGCGGGCGCCGGGTACGGCTCGCGCGGCGGTCCGGGCGGCGGCCGCGGGGACCGCCGATCCGGCTGCCGGGATGGGGGGTTGCCGGGAGGCGGACGTGTCCGGCTTCGGCGCGGGGAGACGGGGGTCCGGTCCGCCGGCCGGAGGCCGCGGCCCTGCCGGACGCGCCGGCAGGCCCTTCGGCTGCCCCCCTCGCCGCCGGCGCGCGCCGCTCCTGCGGGCGGTGCGGGCGACCGCGGGACCGAGCGGCGCGGCGTCGGTCTCGATGCCCAGGCCGGGCGTCTCGGTGCGGCCCCGGGAGTCGACCCGGACCTCCCAGCGGTGCGCGGGCATCGGACCGACGACCACGGCGCAGAGCAGTCCCGCGCCGGCCATCTCCGAGAGCCGGGCCGCCTGTTCGTCGTCCGGGGCGGCGCACACCACGACCACCGGCCGGGTGCGTTCCGGCGCCGGCGCGGCCAGGGCGTCCAGCAGCGCGTCCAGGTCGGGACCGTCGAAGCGCGGGAGCACGCCGCGTGCCACCCGCACCTCGGCAGCCCCGCCCGGCAGGTCCAGGTAGGCCGCCACCGCCTGGACGAACGCACCGATGGCCCGGCGCTCGCCGTAGGTGTTCAGGATGCGGGGGCCGCGCGTCAGGTCGAGGAAGGCGGCGCCGTCGTCGGCCAGGCCCAGCGGCACCAGCACCCTGGGGGTGGCGGGCGGTTCCGCGCCGGGGTCCCCGGCGGTGGGGTCCCCGGCGTCGAGCTTCCCGGCGGTACGGTCCCCGGCGCTGGGGCTCTCGGTGGCGGCGCTGCCCGCGTCGGCGGCGGAGGCGTACCGGACGAGCGGGTCGCGGTCGGTACGCCAGGGCCCTTCCGGCGCCGGCACGTCCCGGCCGGCGAGGCGTACGGTGACCTCGCCGTCGTCGCGCCGGGTGGCGAGGCGGACGGTGACCGCGAAACCGAACGCCTCGGCGGCGTCGGGGCGGACCGCGGCGTCGGCGGCGTCGAGAGCGCGGTGGGCGACGGTCGCCGCACCCTCCGAGCCGAGCAGCCGGGTCAGTTGGCGTACGGCCGCGCGGAAGTGCAGGAACTCCCGCACCGGGTCCGAGAACGCCCGGCGGGTCAGGCGGACATGGCGGCTCAGCCGGCGCCAGGCCCTGCGCCGGCCCCCCTGTCTGCGCACCAGGAAGTGCAGCAACAGCCCCACCAGCAGCAGGAGCTCCGCGAGCGCCAGGGTCAGCGCGCTCGCACCGGAGTTCCAGGAGAGGGCGAGCGTACGGTCGGCCTGTGCCAACGGCGTCCAGCCTTCCACCGGCACCGCCTGATGGATGTGCACGAGAACCCCTCGATAGGTCGCCGGCCGGAGCACGGCCGGGGCGCTCGCCGCCAGCTCACATCGCGCGGGCCGACGAGGCCGTGGTGAACGTGATACCGCACATGTGTCAGGTGGACCCACCGGGCCACACGACCGAACCGGCCACGCGGAGGTGACTGCGGACGCCTCCCCACCGCCGTCGCAGCCGAGTATAAACGCAAACGTGTCTGCCTTCGTCCGGACGCCTGGCCGGCCGCCTGCGGCCGGCCTCGACGCGGGACATGTGTGTCGCCCTCCGCTCAGGCGCAGGGGGCCTGATGACCCCGGGCCGCCTCGGGGCGGGCCACCTCGGGCCGGGCCGCCGCACGCAGCTTGCGCAGGGCGTTGTGCTGACGGCTCTTGACCGTTCCGGCGGGCACTCCGAGGATGCCGGCGGTCTCCGCGATGCTGCGGTCGCAGAGGTAGGTGTGGACCAGCACCGCACGGTGCTCCGGGGACAACTGGCGCAGCAGCCGCCCGAGCAGCAGGACGTCGTGCACCGCCTCGGTGCCGTCGGCGCCGGCCACGGGGTGGTCGGGGTGGACTCCGACGGCCTCCCTGCGGGCATGGGGCTTGCGCACCCAGTCGACGACCAGATGCCGGGTCACCGTGAAGAGCCAGCTCCGCACCCTTCCGTCCATCCCGAGCAGCCGGTCGATGTTCCGCCAGGCCCGGATGACCGCCTCCTGCACGATGTCCTCGGCAAGCGCGCGGTCGCCCAGCATCCTCTCGGCGTACGCGAGCAGGCCGTCCCGGTGTTCCCTCATGATCGTGCCGAGCAGCTCGGACCGTGAGGTCTCCGTGGGGGGCGTGGCCATAGCGTTCCGAACCGTCCTGGTCCTCTGTGGTGAATACATGTGCGGGTGCGCCCGGCACGGTGAGGGCCGTTCGCCTCACGCGGACCCATCGGTCACATCTGCGCGGGGACGGGCACCTCGCACCATCCTACGGCGCACACGTATGTCGAGGCAAACCGTCGGTATCAGACGAAGCGGACCATTGATTCGAATCACTGGTACCGTTGATTACGGATCGATGATTCACACCAGATTGGACGATCATGTCTTCACCGAAGCCCGCTTACGACGTCATCCTGGTCGGCGGCGGATCGGCCGGGTGCGTGCTCGCGTCGCGCCTGACCGAGAACGCCGAGGTCCGTGTGCTGCTGCTGGAGGCCGGCTCGGCCAGGCTGCCGGAATCGGTGGCCCATCCGCCGGCCTGGCCCTCGCTCGTCGCCTCCGAGGCCGCCTGGGGCGACAGCACCGTGGTCCAGCGGGCGTCCGGCGCGCCCGTGCCCCTCCCCCGCGGCCGCGGCCTGGGCGGTTCTTCCGCCATCAACGCCATGGTCTTCGCCCGCGGCCACCGCACCAGCTACGACAGCTGGAGCGCCCACGGCGCCAGGGGGTGGACCTTCGACGACCTGCTCCCGTACTTCCAGCGCACCGAGACCGCCGTCAGCGGCGCCCCCGGCCGCGGCACCGGCGGCCCGCTGACCGTGGGACCGGCCCAGCAGCCCAACGAGGTGCTGACGGCCTGCCTCGACGCCGCCGTCGAGGCGGGCCACCGCCGCGCCTTCGACATCAGCGGCGGCCTGGAGGAGGGCTTCGCCCCCGTCGACCTCAACATCGTCGGCGGACGCCGCCAGAGCGCCGCCGACGCCTACCTCGCCCCCGCGCTGGGACGCCCCAACCTCGACGTGGTCACCGGGGCGACCGCGCACCGGCTGCTCTTCGAGGGCCGCCGCTGCGTCGGCGTGGAGTACGGCGCCGGGGGCCGGACCCACACCGCGGCGGCGGGCCGGGAGGTGGTGCTGACCGCGGGAAGCATCGGGTCCGCGCTGATCCTCCAGCGCTCCGGCATCGGCTCCGAGGACGACCTGCGGCAGGCCGGGGTCGACGTCCGCCACGCACTCCCCGGCGTGGGACGGAACCTGCACGACCACCCGCGCGCCAACCTCGTCCACCAGACCCGGCAGCCGGTGCCCGCGGCCAGCCACAACCACGGCGAGATCCTGGGGCTGCTGCGCAGCACGCCCGCCGCCGACGGACCGGACGTGCAGCTCATCTTCATCGACATCCCGCTGCCCAACCCGGTCGCCCCGGTGCGGAACGGCTTCACCATCGGGGTCTCACCGATGCGGCCGGCCAGCCGCGGCTCCCTGCGGATCAGCTCGGCGGACCCCTACGCGGCGCCGGTCATCGATCCCCGCTACTTCACCGAGGAGGAGGACCTCCGGGCGGTGCTGTCCGGCATCGCGGCGGCGCGCGAGATCGCCCGGTCGCCCGCGCTGGCCGGGTGGGGGATCGAGGAGGTCGCTCCGGGGCCCGCCGCCGCGGACGAGACCTCGATCGCCGACTACGCCCGCAGGTACTTCGGCTCGTACTGCCACCCCGTCGGCACCTGCATGATGGGCGACGACGAGGTCTCCGTCGTCGACTCCGCGCTGCGGGTGCACGGGCTCGACGGGCTGCGCGTCGCCGACGCCTCCGTCATCCCCGCCATCCCCTCCAACAACACCAATGCCACCGTGTACGCGATCGCCGAGCGGGCCGCCGACCTGCTGGCCCGCTCCTGATCCGGACACCTGGCGCCGCGGACGGCCTTCCCCGAAGCCCCGCACCCGACCCCGGCCGACCCCGGCCGAAGCCGGCAGCCGATCCTGCCGGCGGCCGGCGAACTCCCCGTGCGCCTCCCCGGCCACGGGGAGTTCGCCGTTCTGTGCGCGTGCGGTCACGAGCCCGGCTGCTTCGACAATGCCGCTCGCGGTGCAGGACACCTCGTATACGGTCCGTGACCGACGTCAGGACTCCGGCGCGCACCGGTCAGGGCGTCGGTCGGCTTCCGGGCCGGAGGCGAAGACCGCAGGCCGGTGCCCGCGTTCGCCCGCAGCAAACCGGTTCTTCCCCCGCGGGGCTCGGACCTGCGGCGCTCCGTCGCAAGTTTCTGTTGGGAGTTGTTTCTTTGTTCGGAGGGTTGACCCCAAAAGAAACACGACAGCACACTGTGCACCATCTTCCCCAGCGGGACGTGATGCGCACTCCCACAAGCCGCGCGCCGGCCCGCTCCCCACGGTGAAGGGCCCCGCTCATGCGACGAACCATGCGACTCACCCCCTTGTGGGTACCGGCCGGACCGGCCGCCCTCCTCGCGGTGGCAGTCGCTCCCGCGCACGCCGCCGCCACGGCCACCGTCACCGCGGACGGCACGCGGCGCGGCCGGACGTCCGGCGGGATCGGCGTGGTCAGCGGCGGCGCCGGCCGGAGACGGACCCTCCCCGCCGCGTCATGACCCACCCGTGAGGCCGCCTGCGGGGAGCCGTTCCGCGCTCCCGGCTCACGGCTAACCCGGGCCGGGCGTAGCTCCCCACCCCGGAGCGCCCGGCCGGCCCCCGACCGCCCCAACGGGCGGCCTCAGGGCGACTGACAGCACCCTCCCCTCCCCCCCACGCGCGAAGGACAGATATATGATGTATCGCACTTCTGCGGTTGCGGCGTTGGCGACCGGCGCCCTCGGCGTCGCCCTCGCTCTACCGGCGGCGGCCACCGCCGCCCAGGCTCCGAGCGCCGCTCCCCAGGCCGCGGCGGCGCCGGCCACCCTGCGGGTGATGCCGCTGGGCGACTCGATCACCTGGGGCATCGGCAGCAGCACCGGCAACAGCTACCGGGGCGACCTGTACGCCGCGTTGTCCTCCGAGGGGCACGCCGAGGACTTCGTGGGCACCCAGCGCAACGGCACCATGTCCGACCCGGACAACGAGGGCCACTCCGGCTGGCGGATCGACCAGATCGCCGGCATCGCCGACGCGACGCTGGGGCAGTACCGGCCCAACGTGGTCACCCTGGAGATCGGCACCAACGACCTGAACCAGAACTACCAGGTCCCCACCGCCACCGACCGGCTGCACGCGCTGATCGACCAGATCACCGCCGACGCGCCCGACGCGACCGTGCTGGTCGGCACGCTCATCGTGTCGACGAACCCCACCGAGGAGCCCAACAGGCCCGCGTTCAACGCGAAGATCCCCGGCATCGTCCAGGCCGAGCAGGCGGCCGGCAAGCACGTCCGCCTGGTCGACATGGGCGCGCTGACCGCCGCCGACCTCTCCGACCAGCTGCACCCCAACGACAGCGGCTACCAGAAGATGTCCGACGCCTTCAACGCCGGCATCCAGGCCGCCGACGCGGCCGGCTGGATCAAGGCGCCCGTCGCCGTCAGCAGCGGCCCGGTGCGCTCCGGCATCGCCGGCAAGTGCCTCGACGTCAACGCGGCGAGCAGCGCCGACGGCACTGCGGTCCAGCTCTGGAGCTGCAACGGCACCAACGCGCAGGTGTGGACCGCGCCCTCCGACGGCACGCTGCACGCGCTCGGCAAATGCCTGGACGTCACCCACGCCGGCACCGCGAACGGCAGCCAGGTCCAGCTCTGGACCTGCAACGGCGGCGGCAACCAGAAGTGGCAGTCCTACAACGGCGGTTACCGCAACCCCGCCTCCGGCCGCTGCCTCGACGACCCGGCCTCCGCCACCACCGACGGGACCCGGCTGGCGATCTGGGACTGCAACGGCGGCGCCAACCAGAAGTGGTCGGCGCCCGGCGCGTGAGGCGCCACCCGGCGGCCCACCACCCCAGGCCGCCGGGCACACACGGGCTGCTGAAGCAGTCCTCCGACCCCCCCCGACCCCCGATCCGACCCTCATCATCCGCAAGGAGACCTCCGTGTTCGGTACATCCCCGCACAGGCGGCACCGCCGTCGATGGCTCACCGTCGCCGTCGCCGCGCTGGCCGCGATCGCGGCCCTGGTGGCCACGTTGACGACCAGCGCGACCACCGCGTCGGCGGCCACCGGGTCCCACATCACGGGTACCGCGTCAGGCCGCTGCCTGGACGTGATCGGCCAGAGCACCACGGACGGCGCCGGCGTCAACATCTACGACTGCAACTCCCAGGCCAACCAGGCGTGGACGCTCACGACGGCCGGCGAGCTGCGGGTCTACGACAGCCCGAAGTGCCTGGACGTGGCCAAGGGCGCCACCACGCCCGGCGCCACGGTGCAGATCTGGACGTGCAACGGCGGCGACAACCAGAAGTGGAAGATCAACACCAACGGCACCATCACCGGGGTGCAGTCCGGTCTCTGCCTGGACGTGGTCGGCGCGGGCACCGCGAACAGCACGCTGGTGCAGCTCTGGACCTGCAACGGCGGGGGCAACCAGCAGTGGAAGACCACGGCGGGCGACACCCAGCCGCCGACGGTGCCGGGCAACGCCCGGGTCAGCAATCTGCTGTGCGACTCGGTGACCTTCGCGTGGAACGCGGCGACCGACAACACCGGGGTCGCGTTCTACGACGTCTACCACGACGGGCAGTTGATGAAGTCGGTCAGCGGCAGCACGCTGTCCACCAGCCTGACCGTCGTCCCCGGCGTGACCTGGGGGCTGTACGTCAACGCCCGTGACGCCGCGGGCAACGTCTCGCAGGCCAGTGCGACGGTGTCGATCACGCCGCCGCAGTGCCAGGTCGACACCCAGCCGCCGACCGCCCCCGGCGGGCTGACCGGGTCGGTCTCGGGCACCACGGTCACCCTGAACTGGTCGGCGTCCACCGACAACATCGCGGTCAAGTTCTACGACATCTACCGCGGCAGCACCAAGGCCGGCACGGTCACCGCCAACGGCACGACCCCGCCGCCCACCACCTTCACCGACAGCGGACTGACTTCCAACACCGGCTACACGTACTACGTCGTGGCACGTGACGCCCAGGCCAACGTCTCCGCGCACAGCAACAGCGTCTCGCTCACCACCGGTTCCGCGTGCGGCAGCCCGGTCTGCGCGGTCACCCAGATCGCCACCGACACCGACATCCCGTGGGGCCTGGCCACGCTGCCCGACGGCACGATCCTGTACAACCGCCGTGACGCCGAGAACATCATCCACCTCAACCCGGCCACCGGCGCCAAGACCGACGTGGGCACCGTGCCCAACGTGCAGAGCACCGACGGCGAGGGCGGCCTGACCGGCCTGGCGATCTCGTCGAGCTACGCCAGCGACCACTGGCTGTACATCATGCACACCTCCCCGACCGACAACCGCATCGTGCGGATCAAGCTGACCAACGACAAGCTCGACCTCAGCAGCGAGCAGATCCTGCTCACCGGCATCGGCCGCAACAAGTTCCACAACGGCGGCCGCCTGCGCTTCGGCCCCGACGGCAAGCTCTACGCCTCCACCGGCGACGCCCAGAACGGCGACAACGCGCAGAACAAGAACAGCCTCAACGGCAAGATCCTGCGCCTGAACCCCGACGGCACCGTCCCCTCGGACAACCCCTTCGGCAACTACGTCTGGAGCTACGGCCACCGCAACCCGCAGGGCCTGGCCTTCGACTCCCAAGGACGCCTGTGGGAGCAGGAGTTCGGCAACGCCGTCATGGACGAGACGAACCTGATCACCAAGGGCGGCAACTACGGCTGGCCGGCCTGCGAGGGCACCAGCGGCACCTGCGGCACCGCCGGATACATCGCCCCCAAGCACACCTACCCCACCGCTGACGGCTCCTGCTCCGGTATCGCCATCGTCCACGACGTCCTCTACATCGCCTGCGAGCGCGGCACCCGCATGTACCGCGAAGTCATCTCCGGCAGCGACCTGACCAACGTCCAGACGTACTTCAACGGCACCTACGGCCGCCTGCGCACCGTCGAACCCGCCCCCGACGGCGGCCTGTGGCTGACCACCAGCAACGACGGCGACAAGGACAGCATTCCGAACAACAGCAACGAAAGGATCTTCCACGTCGCCCTCGGCTGACGCGCGGCCCGGAGCCGCTGACGGACCATCGAGGAGATGAGGAGACATGAGAAGAACCACCACGCTGGTGGGTGTCGTCGTGGCGGTGGTGATCGGCCTGTTCTGGTCGACCGCCGCGCACGCCGGGGCTCCGCTGCCGCGGGCGGCGGCCGCGGCCGTGTTCAACGTCAAGGACTACGGGGCCGTGGGCGACGGGCACGTCAACGACAGCCCCGCGATCCAGAAGGCGATCACCGCTGCCAACGCGGCGGGCGGCGGGATCGTGGAGTTCCCGGCCGGCAGCTTCAAGTCGAAGAACACCGTCCACCTCAAGAGCAACGTGACGATCCAACTGGACGCGGGCTCCACCGTCATGGGCTCGACCGCCGACACCTACGACGCCGCCGAGCCCAACCCGTACGACGCCTACCAGGACTACGGGCACAGCCACTTCCACGACGCCATGTTCTACGGCGACAACCTGACCGACATCGGCTTCACCGGGTCGGGAACCATCGACGGCATGGGCTACCTGACCGCGAGCGTCGACCCCGGTGCAGGTCAGGCCGACAAGATCATCTCGCTGACCCGGTGCCACCACCTCACCCTCAGCGGCATCACCCTGCGCCGCGGCGGCCACTTCGCCGCGCTGGTCAACGACTGCGACCACGTCGTCTCCGACCACCTCACCATCGACACGGCGAGCGACCGCGACGGCTGGAACATCATCTCCACCACCGACGTCACCGTCACGCACGCGAACATCTCCGCCAACGACGACGCGCTGGTCTTCAAGAGCGACTACGCGCTCGGCGCCAAACTGCCCAGCGGGCATGTCACGGTGACCGACTCCACGCTCTCGGCGAAGTGCTGCAACGCGCTGATGTTCGGCTCGGAGACCTGCGGCGACTTCACCGACTACCAGTTCCAGGGCATCACGATCAACGGCGCGAACAAGTCGGGCCTGGGCATGGTCTCGATGGACGGTGCGAACATCTCCGACGTCCACTACCGCGACATCACCATGACCAACGTGCACTCGCCGATCTTCCAGAAGATCGGCACGAGGAAACGGTGCGGCGGCAACCCCGGCGTCGGGCACATCAGCGACGTCACCTACGACGGCATCACCGCGACCGGCAACAGCCCCGGCGTCACCCCCACCCTGTGGGGCGAGTCGGGCGGCAACCACATCACCGGCGTGACCTTCACCCACGTCGACATCACCGTCCCCGGAGGCAGTTCTGCGCTCTCCCCCGCCGTGCCGAGCAATGACGCGATCAGCTACAACCCGACCAGCATCGGCACCAGGCCCTCCTACGGCTGGTACCTGCACAACGCCGACAGCATCCACTTCGTCGACTCGTCGGTGAGGTTCGCGGCGAACGACAACCGCCCCGCGGTGATCGCCAACGGGGACAGCACCGTCACCCTCGACCACTTCACCGCTCAGCGCGGCAGCGGCAGTTCCTACGACCTCGGCTTCCAGGCGGTCGCCGGCTACTGCGCGACCAGCAGCACCGACACCGCAGGCGGCGCCCTGCGCGTCAACACCACCAACTCCACCCAGAGATGCTGACCCCCGCAGGCCGCTGACGCGGTGGAAAGGAGAGGCGCCCGCGCGGTCCCCGCTGAGCGGGAACCGCACGGGCGCCTGGCGTCGAACGGGTGCCGCCGGCCCCGCGGTGCACGCGCCGGGGGCTCAGCCGACCCGTGGCCTCACGGGGAGGAGCAGGTCAGCTTGGGCGCCGCCCAGTCCCCGTGGTCGTAGGCGTTGTTGTCGCCCGCGTCGCCGACGACGAGGTCGAGGGACTGCACACCGGTGAGGTCCGCGGTGAGCTGCTGCGCCGGGTCGCCGCCCTTGATCGTCTTCGTCGAGGCGAGGACCTTGCCGTCACCGAGGACGCTGAACGTCATGGTGCCGGAGTTGCCCGCGTCGTCGTCGTTGCCGACCGTGGTGGTGAACGTCGAGCAGTTGCCGCCGAGGTAGATGTCGACGTCGCTGACCGCGTTGGTGCCCAGGCCCTTCGGGTACACCGTGCCGTCGATGGTCAGCGGAGTGCCGTCACCGGCGTTCTGGCCGCCCACCGACTGGTCCCGCTCGACCGGGCCCCAGCCGTTCGTCGCGGAGACGAAGTCGAGGTCGCTGACGTCGTTGACGCCGGTCGGCGGCGGCAGGTTGGTCACCTGCACCTGCGCGTCCTGGCGCAGCCACTGTGACACCTCGTTCTGTGCGAACGTGGCGGTCGCGGTGAGCGTCGCAGTGCTGGCCGCGTCGGTGGGCGCGGTCAACTCCCAGGTGGCGACGGCGCTGTGGCCGGGCTTGACCGCCCCGAACACCTGCGCCTGGCTGTCGAAGGTGAACCCCTTGGGCGCGACGAGCGTGACGTTGACGCCCTCGGCTGCGGGGGCGTGCTGGGGGACCGACACGGTCGTGGTCACCGTCACCGTCTTGCCGCGCTGCACGGTCTTGGTGGCCGGGGTGACCGCCAGCGCCGCCGTGGCGGAGGACGCCTTGTCGGCGGTGAACGACAGGTTGTCGAACTGGTCGGTGTCGTACGAGGTCAGGCCGAGTCCGCCCTGGCCGGCGGTGTAGGTGCTGTCGTGGACCACGCCGATGTCCTTGCCGTCGACGGACGCGGTGATCGCGTCGCCGCTGAAGGACAGCCCCAGGCGGTGCCAGCTGCCGGTGCCGAGCGCAGTGGTGGCCGAGCGGGTGAGCACCGTGCGGTTGCCGCCCGCGTCGGTCTTCACGATCGTCCAGGCCCCGGTGTCGCTGATCCGGAAGGAGTAGCCCTGCTGGTGGGACTGCGGCCGGTTCTGGGTGCCCGCGCGCCCGATCAGCTCCACGGTGCCGGGCTTGGCCAGCTCCACGTCGGACTGCATCGTGTAGTTCGTCCACGTCGGGTCGCCGACGAGGGTGAACGCGTCGCTGTCCTCCTGCCACTCGATCGGCTTGACCGGCGCCATCTGCTGCAGGCACATCCCGTGGCGGCCCGCGGCGCACTTCTGCACCTCGAACGAGCCCTGCATGTCGGAGACGTACTTCGCCTCGGTGCCGGCCGTGTTGCGGTCGAAGCTGTCGCTGTACGGCAACTTGAGGGCGTGCGCCGCCGGGGCCGTCGCGGTGCCCTTGCCGGCGCCGTTCAGGGTGGAGACGGTGTAGACGTAACCCGGCTGCATGGTCAGGGAGTACGCGCCGTCGACCGGCGTGATGTCCTGGGTGTGCACGAAGGAGGTGGCGCTGCCGGGAGCGTTCACGTCCGTGGCCCAGACGTGCACCGCGCCGGTGGACAGGCCGCCCGCCACCGTGAAGTTCGCGGTCTGCGACGCCGTGGCGGTCGTCGTCTCCAGAACGGTGGAGTAGTCCTTGCCGTTGGGCGACTTCAGCGACACGTACGAGCCGTTGTTCTCGTCCCCGCCGAGGTAGCCCGACGCGGAGTCGATGAACTTCCAGCCGGGCTGGGTGAACTGGGTGACCTGCGCAGTCGCCCAGGTGCTCGCACCGATCGTGTAGTTGCCCGACCAGGGCGAGCCGGCGGTGGCCAGGCCGACCGTGTCGTACGGGAGGTTGGGGTAGATCGCGGCCATCAGCGGCCAGTTGAAGAAGCTGACCATCTTCGCGTCGATGTAGCCGCGGGTGATCGCCCGGATCAGCGCCGGCGCACCGGTGTTCATGTCCTGCGAGCCGTTCTCGCTGTCCCACAGCGGCTTGCCGCTGGCGCGCGCCGCCTCGGTCGACTGGCAGGTCTTGGCGTCACCGCCGTCACCGCCGTTGCACGAGTAGTGCGTGCCGATGATCGACACCGCGTCGTTGAACGCCTTGTCCTTGGCCATGTCGTCGGCGACGCTCCACCCGGAGTCGTCGGCGACCAGCTTGATCCCCGAGTAGCCGTGCGCGTCGAGTGCGGACCGCAGCTTGACGAACCAGTCGGCGTCGTGGCCGCGTTCGTTCCAGCCGCCGAGGTAGCTGATCGGCAGTCCGTGCTGCTTGGCGCAACCGAGCCAGGAGATCAGGTAGTCGATGGTGTCGTCCGACCAGAAGCCGCCGTTGATCCAGCCGGGCGCCGCCCACGCCAGCCCGTACAGGCCGATATCGGGGTTGCGCGCCTTGGCCTGCTCGGCCAGCCAGAACTCGTACCCGGCGTTGCAGTTGACGACGCCCTTGGAGTGCTCGATCGACGGCTCGGAGCCGTCGGTGGAGTTGGCGTCGCCGCCGATCTCCAGCTTCAGCAGCTGGAGGTTCGCGCCGTAGCCCGGCTTGAACATGTAGTCCAGGATCTGCTTCTGCTGGGCGGCCGGATAGTCGGTCAGCAGCCGGGAGTTGCCGCCGCCGCCGCTGATCGCGCCGATCCCGTCGAACGTCCGGCCGCTCTGGCCGCCGTCCACACTGATCGACGTGTCAGGAGCGGCATGCGCCGGTGTGCTGCTCACCGTGAGCAACGCGGCAAGCACCGCAAGCGCCCACAAAGGAGCAAGTCTCCACACGCGCGCCATCGCACGGGGCATGGTTGGCACCTTTCACCGAAGAAGTTGACGCTAAGTGTGGTGTCCTGTGTAAATAACCGTCAATGCTCCGAACCAAGGAAACATAATCAAACATCGAGGAGAGCGTCCGCCCGACGGCCGGACCGGACCATTGACGCGACCGTGACCCCTCGCTAGCTTCATTGGCGGCCCTTCGGCCGCATCCCCATCAGCAGCACTCCCGGACCGCCGGGGCCCACACGCCCCCCCACTCCCCCGGCGGCGGCCCGGCGGGAAGAACCACTGACAACGTTGTCATAGGCATGCCCTGAACGGCGTGCCCTCCCTTCCTTGGAGGATTCCGATGGACGTGCAACGACGCAGGTTCCTGGCCCTGGGCGCGACGATGGGGCTGTCGGCGGTGGGGGTGGCGCGGGCCGTCCCGGCGTCGGCGAGCGTGTCGGACGGCGCCGCGACGCAGACGATGTACCTCACCGGCACGGACGCGGACAGCACCGTGCCGTGGGACTTCCAGTGCACGGCCGGCCGCAGGAGCGGCGTCTGGGGCACCGTTCCGACCCCGTCGAACTGGGAGTTCTCCGGCTACGGCACGTACAACTACGGCGGGGCGCTGACACCGGGTGAGAGCGGGAAGTACCGCCACAGCTTCACGCCGCCCGCGTCGTGGGCGGGCCGGCAGGTCTTCCTGGTCTTCGAGGGGGCGATGACGGACACCACCGTCTCGCTGAACGGCCGGTCGGCCGGGCCCAAGCACCAAGGCGCGTTCTACCGTTTCCGGTACGACGTCACGTCCCTGGTCCTCCTGGGACAGAGCAACCTGCTGGAGGTCACCGTCGACAAGGACTCCTCCGAGACCTCGGTGAACCAGGCCGAACGCGAGGGCGACTACTGGAACTTCGGCGGCATCTTCCGGCCGGTGTACCTGCAGGCCTTCCCGACCGCGCGCGTCGACCGGATCGCGGTCAGGGCCGAGTCGAGCGGCGCCTTCGCCGCCGACGTCTACCTGGCGGGGAACGTGGCCAGCGGCAGGCTCGCCGTCCAGATCAAGACGCTCGACGGCACGAACGTCGGCGGCGCCGTCTCGACCGCGGTCCCGGCGGGCGCCACCCATGTCACGGTCTCCACGAGCGTGCCCAGCCCGAAGCAGTGGACCGCCGAGACCCCCGACCTGTACCAGGCGGAGGTGGTGCTGACCGACTCCTCGGGCGCGCAGGTGCACGGGATCACCGAGCGGTTCGGCTTCCGTACGGTGCAGGTCCGCAGCGGTGACGGGGTGTACGTCAACGGTGTCAGGGTCCTCCTCAAGGGTGTGACCCGCCATACCTTCTTCCCGACGCTGGGCCGCGCCTCCAGCCCTCGCCTGGCGCGCGAGGACATCCTGCTGATGAAGTCGATGAACATCAACGCGGTCCGGATGTCCCACTACCCGCCGGACGCCTACTTCCTCGACCTCTGCGACGAGTTGGGGCTGTACGTCCTGGACGAACTCGCCGGCTGGCAGCACAGCTACGACACCGCCGCCGGCACCCCCCTGGTGCAGGCGATGGTCACCCGGGACGTCAACCACCCGTCGATCCTGTTCTGGGACAACGGCAACGAGGGCGGCTGGAACACCGCGCTGGACGGCCTGTTCGGCAGCTGGGACCCGCAGCAGCGGGCGGTGCTGCACCCCTGGGCGAACTTCGGCGGGATCGACACCAACCACTACCCGACGTACGACGCGGTCAAGTCCAAACTGGCCGGCTCGACGGTCTTCATGCCGACCGAGTTCCTGCACGGCCTGTACGACGGCGGCGCCGGCGCGGGCCTGGACGACTACTGGAACCTCATGGCGTCGGCCCCGCACGCGGCCGGCGGGTTCATCTGGTCCCTCATCGACGAGGGCATCCGCCGCGACGACGGCGGTGGCGCCATCGACACGAACGGCAACCGCGGTCCTGACGGCATCCTCGGCCCGTTCCGCGAGAAGGAGGGCAGCTTCTACACGATCAAGGACATCTGGTCGCCGATCCAGCTGACCAGCCGGTCGTACTACGAGAACACCTTCCCGGCCGCGTTCGACGGCACCGTCGGGCTGACGAACCGCTACGCCTTCACCAACACCTCGACTTGCAGGTTCAGTTGGCAACTGGTCAGCTACGCCTCCCCGGGAGGCACCGGGCACACGGTCACGGCGCAGGGCACCAGCACCAGTCCGAGGATCGCCCCCGGTGGCACCGGGAAGCTCACCCTCGGGCTGCCGGGGAACTGGGCGGGCGCGGACGCGCTGCGCGTGACGGCCGCCGACGCCTCGGGCGCCGAACTCATCACCTGGGTCTGGACGATCAAGAAGGCAGCCGACCACACGGCCCGGATCGTCGTCCCCGTCTCGGGCGCCCCGTCGGTCACCGGGACCCAGAGCAGCGACACGGTCACGATGACCGCGGGCCCGACCACCGTGCGCATCGCGCGTGCCACCGGCCGGCTGAGCGGGGTGACCAGGAACGGGACCGCGGTCTCACTGGCCAACGGACCGGCGCCCGCGGTGGGATCGTCGACTCTGACCGGCCTGACCCACGCGCAGGACGGCGCCGCGCACACCGTCACCGCGACCTACTCCGGCAATCTCACGTCGGTACGGTGGCGGCTGGACAGCAACGGGTGGCTCCGCCTGGACTACACCTACAACCTCACCGGCACGCACGACTTCCTGGGCGTCAACTTCGACTACCCCGAGTCCCGGGTCACCGGCGTGACCTGGCTGGGCCGCGGCCCGTACCGGGTCTGGAAGAACCGGCTGCGCGGGGTGACCACCGACGTGTGGACCAAGAGCTACAACGACACCGCCACCGGCCGGACCGGCTTCGCCTACCCGGAGTTCAAGGGCTACCACGCCGGACTGTACTGGGCCTCGCTGCTCACCACCGAGGGGACGATCACCGTGGCGTCCGCCCAGGAGGACGTCTTCCTGCGGCTGTTCACCCCCACGCAGCCCGCCGACTCGGGCACCGCCGCCGCCCCCTTCCCGGGCGGGAACATCTCCTTCCTCGACGGAATCCCGGCGATCGGGAACAAGTTCCAC
The DNA here is from genome assembly GCF_036353415.1 of Actinacidiphila polyblastidii. Lineage (NCBI taxonomy): Bacteria > Bacillati > Actinomycetota > Actinomycetes > Kitasatosporales > Streptomycetaceae > Actinacidiphila > Actinacidiphila polyblastidii. The sequence goes on along the minus strand of NZ_JAZEWV010000009.1, from coordinate 199,199 downwards.
GCCGCGACCTCCGTAGGACCCGCCGGCCAGCCCAACACGGCAGCGGGCACGTACACCCGCACCCTGTACTTCCGCTTCGGGAACTGACAGAAGCCTTGACCGGGATCGGACGGAGCCCTAGCGTCGTTCGCACTTCATATATGAGATCTCTTTTGGAGACCGCCCTGTGTCCGATGCGCTCACCCACTCGAGCAAGTTCCGTCCCGGCTCGCTGCCCTCGCGCACCGAGGCGGTGCTGGACGCGGTCAAACACGGGATCCTGGTAGGCGAGTTGAAGCCGGGGCAGCCGCTGGTGGAGACCGAACTCGCCGCGCGGCTGGGGGTGTCGAAGACGCCGGTGCGCGAGGCGTTGAAGACGCTGGCGGGGTCCGGCCTGGTCATCATGAGTCCGTACAAGGGCGCCTCGGTGCGCGAGGTGGACCAGGCGCTGGCGCGCAGCGTGTACGACATGAGGCTGCTGCTGGAGCCGGTGGCCGCGGTGCGCACGGCGGTGGAGGCCCGCTCCTCCTGGGCCGCGGCGGAGTCCGCCCTCGACCGCGCGGACCGGGCCGCCGACTCCGCCGAGCGCTCCCTGGCGAACCGGGACTTCCACCGGGTCCTGTACGCGGGCTGCGGAAACCCGCTGCTGGTCAGCGCGCTGGACGAACTGCGCGACCAGACGGCACTGGTGTCCAGTGCCGCCTGGGCCGTGCGGCCCTCCTGGGAGATGGAGGCACAGGAGCACCGGGCGATCCTGCACGCCGCGCAGAGCGGGAATGCGGACCTGGTGGGCGACCTGCTCCGCGACCACATCAGCGCGTTCGTGGCACGCAACTTCCCCGAGATCTCAGCGGAGTAGGGCCGACATGGCACTGGGAACCTCACCTTTCGACGATCTCCGGACCCGGCTGGCCACGGTGATCGCGATTCCGGTGACACCGTTCGCCGCGGACGGCACACCGGACTGGGACACCCACGCGGCGCTGGTCCGCCGGCTGGTCGACCACGGTGTGCGGGTGGTGACGCCCAACGGCAACACCGGCGAGTTCTACGCCCTCGGAGAGGCGGAGGTCCGGCGGGCCGTGGAGTCGACCGTCGCGGCGGCCGCAGGCCGGGCGGAGGTGGTGGCGGGCGTCGGCCTGGACACGGCTCGGGCGGTCGACGCGGCCCTGCACGCCCGCGAGGCGGGCGCGGGCTCGATCATGGTGCACCAGCCCGTCCACCCCTACCGCTCCGCGGAGGGCTGGATCGACTACCACCGGATGATCGCGGAGGCGGTGCCCGACCTCGGGGTCGTCCTCTACGTCCGCGACGAGCGCGTGAGCGGCGAGCAGATCCGGACGCTCGCCGACCAGTGCGCGAACGTCGTCGCCGTGAAGTACGCCGTCCCCGATCCGGTGCGCTTCGCGTGCGTGGCACGGGACGCGGGTCTGGAGCGGTTCGCGTGGATAGCCGGGCTGGCCGAGCTGCACGCCCCCGGCTACTGGGCGACCGGCGCGGTCGGCTTCACCTCCGGCCTGGTCAACGTGGTCCCGCGGCTCTCACTGGCACTGCTGGAGACACTGCGTGGCGGTGACTACCCGAAGGCCATGCGGGTGTGGGAGTCGGCGCGGGCCTTCGAGGAGCTGCGCGCTGCGGACGCCTCCGCCGACAACGTCAGCGTGGTCAAGGAGGCGCTGGCCCAACTCGGCCTGGGCCCACGGGCGGTGCGTGCGCCGTCCCGGGTCCTGCCCGAGGCGGTCCGCGACCACATCGGTGAACTGATCGCGCGGTGGCGGACGGAGGACTGGCTGTGACGAGCCAACCGGACGCGAGGCCTGCCGCCGGCGGTGCGAACGGGCAGGCGAAGCCGCTGCGCAGCGCGGCCTGGTTCGGCAGCCCCGACGACGTCACCGGCGGCGGACTGCGCGCCTTCAGCCACCGCTCGCGGATGCGGCAGCTCGGCTATCTCCCGGAGGAGCATCTGGGCAAGCCGGTCATCGCGATCCTCAACACCTGGTCCGACATCAATCCCTGCCACATGCACCTGCGGGAGCGCGCCGAGCAGGTCAAGCGCGGCGTGTGGCAGGCCGGCGGATTCCCGCTGGAGTTCCCCGTCGCGACCCTCTCGGAGACCTTCCAGAAGCCCACGCCCATGCTGTACCGCAACCTGCTGTCCATGGAGACGGAGGAGCTGCTGCGGTCGTACCCGGTGGACGGCGCGGTGCTGATGGGCGGCTGCGACAAGACGATCCCCGCGCTGCTCATGGGTGCCGCGAGCGCCGGGCTGCCGGCCCTGGTCGTCCCGTCGGGGCCCATGCTGCGCGGCCACCACCGCGGAAAGACCCTGGGCAGCGGCACCGATCTGTGGGCCTACTGGGACGAGTTCCGGGCAGGGCGGATCAGCGAGTGCGAGATGTCGCAGGTGGAATGCGGCCTGGCGCGTTCACCCGGCCACTGCATGACCATGGGCACCGCGTCCACGATGACCGCTGCCGCCGAGGCCATGGGCATGGCACTGCCCGGCTCCTCCGCCATTCCCGCCGTGGACTCCGCCCACCATCGGATGGCCGCGGCGGCAGGGCTGCGGATCGTCGGTCTGGTCGAGGAGGACATCACGCCGGCCGCGGTCATGACCCGGGAGGCGTTCGAGGACGCCGCCGCGACCGTGCTCTCCCTGGGCGGCTCGACCAATGCCCTGATCCACCTGATAGCCGTGGCGGGACGGCTCGGCGTCCCCTTCTCGCTGGAGGACTTCGACGCCATCGGCCGCCGCGTCCCGGTACTCGCCGACGTCCGCCCGGTGGGCGCCCACCTGATGGAGGACTTCTACTACGCGGGCGGACTGCCGTCCCTGCTGCGGCAGTTGAACGAGATCCCGGGAGCACTGCACCCGGACAGGCCAACCGTGGCCGGTCATTCCTTCGCGGGGTACTTCGCGGACGCGGAGATCCACGGTCCGGCCATCCGCAGGCATGACGACGCCCTGTACGAGGAAGGCGGCGTCACCGTCCTGCACGGCAACCTCGCCCCGGGGGGCGCGGTCATCAAACACCTGGCCGCCGCCCCCGAGCTGCTGCGCCACACCGGCCCCGCCGTCGTCTTCGACTCCTACACCCAGCTCAGGGAGGGTATCGACGACCCGGCCCACGCCATCACCAAGGACACCGTTCTGGTGTTGCGCGGCGCAGGCCCCCTCGGCGGGCCGGGCATGCCCGAGTACGGCATGCTCCCCATCCCCGCCTACCTGCTGGAGAAGGGCGTCACCGACCTGGTGCGGATCTCCGACGCCAGGATGAGCGGAACCAGCTACGGCACCTGCGTCCTGCACATCGCCCCCGAATCACACGCCGGCGGCCCACTGGCGCTGGTCCGCACCGGCGACCTGATCACCCTCGACGTCCAGCAGCGCCTTCTGCAACTGAACGTCGATCCAGCCGAGTTGGCTGAGCGCCGGCTCGCCTGGCGCCCGCCGGAGCCGGTGTCCACACGCGGGTACGGCGCCCTCTACAGCGAGCACGTCACCCAGGCCGACCAGGGCTGCGACTTCGACTTCCTCGCCTCGCCGGGCCTCAACCCGGTGCCCGATCCGCACTGAGCCGGCACAACCGCAACCGCACACCGCACGCCCGTCTTGGCACCCACCAGCGAAGGGCTCTATCCGTCATGCCTCAGGTCCCTGGAAGATCCGTCCCGAGCATTCCTGTTCCTTCGCGTCGTCGGGTGTTGTCGACGCTTGCCGTGGCCGGGGTCGCGGCGCCGTTGTTGTCGGCGTGTTCGGCGCCCAGTGGTCCCGGTGGTGGGGGCACGTCGGTGGCGCCGGTGTCGCCGGCCGCGACTCCTGGCAAGCCCGTGACGTTGAACATCCTTGACGTGGCGGGGAATCTGGCGTTGACCAAGCCGATGATCGAGGCGTTCAAGGCCGCGCATCCGGAGGTGGTCTCGCACGTCACGTACACCACGGGGACCGCGCCGCAGCTGGCGTCGAAGGTGCAGGCGCAGCAGCAGGCCGGCAACGTGCAGATCGATCTGGTGCTGACCGGGACGGACGGTCTGGCCGCGGGGATCCAAAAGGGCCTGTGGACGGGGTTGAAGCCGTACTACGACGGATTCTTCCCCGGCTTGATGGGCAACTACCAGCCGCCGGCGGCGGCGATGACGGCGCTGGCGCAGGACCAGGGCATCGAGTTGGTGTGGTATCCGTCGGGTCCGCTGCTGGAGTACGACCCGGACAGGGTCGCCACTCCACCGGCGACCACCGACGCGCTGCTGGACTGGGCGAAGGCGAACCCGGGGAAGTTCCAGTACGCGCGCCCGGCGAACTCCGGTCCGGGCCGTACCTTCTTGATGGGCCTGCCCTACCTCCTCGGCGATGCCGATCCCACCGATCCCAGCGGGGGGTGGTCCAAGACGTGGGCGTATCTGACGGAGTTGAACAAGTACGTCGACTCCTATCCCGCGGGCACGAGTGCGACGATGAAGAACCTGGCGGCGGGCACCGTGCACATGCTGGCCTCCACGACGGGCTGGTATGTCAACCCGCGGGCGCTGGGGACGGTCCCGCCGCGGATGAGGATCGCGAAGTTCTCCTCGTTCACGTGGGTCTGCGACGCGCAGTACGGGGTGATCCCCAAGGGGGTCTCGCCCGATGTGCTCAGTGCGGGGCTGCGGCTGCTGGCGTGGATGCTCACCCCCGAGCAGCAGGCGTTCGCCTATGACGACGGGTACTTCTACCCCGGCCCGGCGGTCAAGGACGTCCCGCTGAGCAAGGCGCCGGCCGCATCGCGCAAGGTCGTCGCGCAGTACGGGGAGCCGCAGTTCGACGCGTGGATCACGCAGTACCCGATCAAGAACTCCCTGCCGGCCCTCACCCAGGTCACCGCGTTCGACCTGTGGGACCGCAGGATCGGATCGACGAAGTGAGAACGGCCCCTTCGATGAATCCCACCGCCGGGCAGCCCCTGCCCACCCAGCAGCCAGCGCCCCACGAGGGGCGAACCGGCTCGCAGGTGCGTGAGTTGCGGTTGGAGGGCGTCACCCGCAACTACGGCGCCCACACCGCTTTGCACCCGTTGGATCTGACCGTGCACGGCGGGGAGTTCGTCGCGCTGCTCGGCCCCTCGGGGTGCGGGAAGACCACCGCGTTGAACTGTCTGGCCGGATTGCTGCCGCTGACCGGCGGCCGGATCACCCTGGACGGACAGCGGGTGGACACCCTCCCACCGGAAAAACGCGGCTTCGGGATGGTCTTCCAGAACTACGCCCTGTTCCCCCACCTCACCGTGCGGGCGAACGTCGCCTTCGGCCTGAAGATGCGCAAGCTCCCCAAGGCGGAGATCGGACACCGGGTGGACGAGGTCCTGCGGCTGGTGCGGTTGTCCGAGCAGGCCCGCAAACACCCCGGTCAGCTGTCCGGGGGGCAGCAGCAGCGCGTCGCGATCGCCCGCGCGATCGTCCTGGAACCACCCCTGGTGCTCATGGACGAACCGCTGTCCAACCTCGACGCCGCGCTGCGCCTGGAGATGCGCACCGAGATCCGCCGCATCCACCAGCAGTTCGGCCTGACCACCCTCTACGTCACCCACGACCAGGAAGAAGCCCTCTCCCTCGCCGACCGCCTCGTCGTCCTCCACGAGGGCCGGGTCAGTCAGATCGGCACCCCCGCCGACCTGTATGAACACCCCGCCAACCCCCACGTCGCTGCGTTCATGGGCTACCGCAACCTCCTGAACCTGACCATCGCATCCACCGACACCACCGGCGTCCACGCCCGCGGACGCGGCCTGGAACTGCGCGGCACCCCCGCCACCGACCACCCCCTCAGCCCGGACCAGGACGTCGTGGTCGCGATCCGCCCCGAAGACATCCACCTCGCCCAGCACGACGACGCTGCCGCGGGCCCCGGCATCGAGGCCGTCGCGGAGGTCGTGGAATACCACGGCCGGCAACTCCACGTCGAAGCCCTCACCGGCGCCGGCGACCGCATCCACCTCACATCCACCAGCCCGGTCCACCCGAACGACACCCTCAGCCTCACCGTCCCCGCCGACCGCGCCCTCGTCTTCCCGCGCGAGCCCGAGGAGTTGCAGGAGGCGACCGGATGACCAGCACCCTGTCACCGCCCGGAGCCGGGCCGGGTCCTTCCACACCCGAGCGGGTCGCGCTGCGTCACCGGCTGGCCGAGCGCGGCGTCGACCGCACCCTGCTCCTGCTGCTGCCCGGTCTGCTCGCGGTGGTCGCCCTGTTCTGCTACCCGTTCCTGTACGGGCTGCAGATCTCCTTCCAGCCCACCACCGGCGGCACCCTCGGCTCCTACCGCGCGTTCTTCGACAACTCCTACGCCGTCGGCTCCATCGCCATCACCTTCAAACTCGCCCTGCCCGCCGCCCTCATCAACGTCGGCGCGTCCGTCCCCATCTCGTACCGGATGCGCCGCGACTTCCGCGGCAAACGCCTCCTGCTTGCCCTGCTCGTCGTCCCCATCACCCTGGGCACCGTCCTGACCGCAGAAGGCATCGTGGAGTTCTTCGGCCCCGTCGGCTGGTTCAACCAAACCCTCCGCACCCTCCACCTCATCCACACCCCCCTCACCCTCACCTACAACTACTGGGGCGTCCTGCTCTCCCTGGTCATCAGCGGATTCCCCTTCGCGTTCCTGCTCACCCACTCCTACCTCTCCGGCATCCACCCCGCCCTGGAACGCGCCGCCGCCACCCTCGGCGCCGACTGGCGCCAACGCTTCCGCCACATCACCTTCCCCCTCCTGCTCCCCGGCCTGATGACCACCTTCGTCCTCACCTTCGTCCTGGCCTTCGCCGTCTTCCCCTCCGCGATCATGGTCGGCGACCCCGACGGCAGAACCCACGTCATCTCCATCGAGGCCTACGAAACAGCCCTGGAACGCTTCAACTACTCCCAGGGCTGCGCCATCGCCATGATCATGACCGCCCTCATGCTCACCGTCATCGCGCTGACCATGGCACTGCGCACCCGCCTCTACCGCGGAGCCACCGGAGGCAAGGGATGACCACCACCACACCCGCCCCCACCACGAAGGCACCCCAGACCCGGGCCGCCCGCCGCAGCATCCGCCTGCACCCCGGCACCTGGCTGATCTGGGCCGCCCTCGCCTTCTTCTTCCTCAACCTCCTCGGCGTGATCGGCTCGGTGCTCCTGAACTCCTTCGGCCGCACCTGGTTCACCGGCTGGACCCCCCACGGCTACACCACGACCTGGTACACCCAGGCCTGGAACGAGTTCAACCTCGGCCACGTCCTGGTCACCACCCTCGAAGTCACCCTCCTCGTCGTCGCCCTCTCCCTCCTCCTGGCCGTCCCCGCCTCCTACGCCCTGGCCCGACGCGACTTCCCCGGCAAGAAGATCATCACCGCCCTCTTCGTCCTCCCGATCCTCGTCCCGCCCATCGCCTACGGCATCCCCCTGGCCACCGTCCTGTACAAATTCCACCTCGCCGGCACCCTCACCGGCGTCGTCCTGGCCAACCTCGTCCCCTCCATCCCCTTCGTCATCTTCACCATGACCCCCTTCATCGAACAGATCGACCCCCGCCTGGAAGCCGCCGCCCGCATGTGCGGAGCACCCACCCACTCCGTCCTCACCCGCATCCTGGCCCCCCTCCTCCTGCCCGGCATCCTCGCCGCCGGCATCCTCGTCACCGTCCGCACCTTCGGCATGTTCGAACTCACCTTCCTCACCTCAGGACCCGACAGCCAGACCCTCATCGTCGCCCTCTTCTCCGCCGTCTTCTCCGCCGGCATCCGCAGCCCGCAGTCCATCGACGCCATGGCCGTCATCTACACCGCCTCCATGGCCCTCCTCCTCCTCATCGCCCTCCGCTTCATCAACCCCACCCAACTCGTCGCACGCAACACCAACTGACCCCAACCATCGGGAGGTACGGTGCCGCGCACCGTTCTGATCACCGGCGCGGCCGGCGGGGTGGGCGGGTTCCTGCGGGCCGGACTGCCCGGACTCGGCTGGCACGTGCGGGGCTTCGACCTGGCGGCGCCGCCCGACGCGGGCCCGGACTGGACGGTCGGTGACATCACCGACCCCGTGGCGCTGGCCGCCGCGGCGGCCGGGGTGGACGCGGTGGTCCATCTCGCCGGAATCCCCGGCGAGGCGGCCTTCGCGGACCTGCTGCACGCCAACATCGACGGCACCTACCAGGTCTTCGAGGCGGCGCGCCGCGCGGGCGTACGCCGCGTCGTCTACGCGAGCAGCAACCACGCCGTCGGCTTCCACTCCCGCGAGTCCTCCCTGGGGGTGGAGGTCCGCCCCCGACCTGACACCTGTTACGGCGTGACCAAGGTCTTCGGCGAGGCCCTCGGGTCGCTGTACGCCGACCGCCACGGGATGGAGGTGGCCTGCGTCCGCATCGGTTCCTGCTTCCCCCGGCCGACCACGGTCCGGATGCTCTCCACCTGGCTCAGCCCCGGCGACGCGGTCGGGCTCACCCACGCCCTGCTGACCGCGACCGGCCTGCGGTACGAGATCCTGTACGGCGTCTCCGCCAACTCGCGAGGCTGGTGGGACCTGGCCCCGGCCCGGCGGCTGGGCTACCGCCCGCGGGACGACGCGGAAGTGCACGCCGCCGACGTCCTCGCGGCCTGCGGCCCCTTGCCGTTGGGCGATCCCGACGCCCGCTACGTGGGCGGCCGGATGGCCGGTCAGCGGTTCGGCGGGGTGAGTCCGTTCTCGTAGGCGAAGATGACCGCCTGGATGCGGTCGCGCAGTCGCAGTTTGGCGAGGACCCGGGCGACGTGGGTCTTGACGGTGGTCTCCGACAGGACGAGGCGGTCGGCGATCTCCTGGTTGGTGCGGCCGGCCGTCATCTCCGTGAACACCTCCCGCTCGCGCTGGGTCAGCGGTGCCAGGACGTCCTTCGGGGGCGCGCCGCCGCCGGCGGCGTGGAAGGTGCCGGCGTAGGTGTCCAGCAGGCGGCGGGTCGTGCTGGGGGCGAGGATCGCGTCGCCGGCGGCCACCGTACGGATGCCCGCGATGAGCTCCTCGGTCCGCGCGTTCTTGAGCAGGAAGCCGCTGGCGCCGGCGTGCAGGCCGGCGAAGGCGTATTCGTCGACGTCGAAGGTGGTCAGGATCAGCACCTTGACCTCCGGCAGGTGGGCGGCGATGTGGCGGGTGGCCTCGATCCCGTTCGTGCCGGGCATGCGGACGTCCATCAGGACGACGTCCGGCCGGAGCGCCGCCGCCTGGGCGATGGCCTGGACGCCGTTCGCCGCCTCTCCCACCGCGGCCATGTCGGGCTGCGCGTCGATGATCATCTTGAAGCCGTGGCGCAGCAGGTCCTGGTCGTCGGCGAGCAGGACCCGGATCGTCACGCGGCACCTGCCGGGTCGGTCACCGCGAGGTCGGCGACGACTTCCCAGCCGCCGCCGCGGGTCGGGCCCGCGTGGAACTCGCCCTGGTAGAGGGCGGTGCGTTCGCGCATGCCCACCAGTCCGTGCCCGACCGTCCCGGCGTTCGCCGGTGCGCCCGGCTCGCCGTCGTTGCCGACCCGGATGCGGACACGGTCCTCGCGGTGGTCGAGGGTGACGACGACGCGTCGGACGTTGCGGCCGTGTTTGAGCACGTTGGTCAGACTCTCCTGGACGATGCGGTAGATCGTGAGCTGCGCGGTCGGCGCCAGGTCCCCCGGTTCGCCGGAGACCGCGAGCTCGACCCTCAGGCCGGCTGACCGGGCGATGGAGATCAGGTCCGCCAGTTGCGCGACGCCGGGCTGGGGCGCCGCGTCCGCCGGTCCTGCGCCGCGCAGGACGCCGAGGATGCGCTGCATCTCGGCGAGCGCCTGGCGCCCGGCCTCCGATGCCTGGACGACGGTCTCGCGCACCGGGCCCTCGGGGCTCGTCGCGGCGGCGGCGTCGTTGAGGGTGATCATGACGGCGAGGCTGTGCGCGATGACGTCGTGCATCTCGCGCGCCATCCGGGTGCGCTCCTCGGCCACCGCGATCCGGGCTTGGTGGTCGCGGTCCCGCTCCGCGGTCTCGGCCCGCTCGATCATCGATGCCAGATAGGCCCGCCGGGTGCGGACGTACAGGCCGATCACGAGGGCGGCGGTGACGGTGCCGGTGGCCATCAGGGCGGTCAGCCACTGGCGGCCCTGCGGTGTCCACCGTGCGACGGCCATGATGACGCCGCTCTCGCCCACGACCAGGGCCGCCGCGAGCAGCCAGCGGCGTCGTTCCCAGGCGCCGAGGGAGTACAGCATGATCAGCACGGCCCCGACGGCGGCGATCGCCACGACGTCGGTCAGCCACGTCGCGAAGCAGACCCCGGCGACCAGCGCGGCTGCGGTCGCCGGGGCGGTGCGGCGCAGGGCCAGCGGTGCGGCCAGCGCCACGTCCCAGTACGGCGCGAGGGTGCTGCGGTAGTCGGGGCCGTAGCGGTCGGCCAGCGCCGCCGCGAGGGCGACGCCGCAGGCCAGCAGCGCGTCCGGGACGAGCGGACGTGCTGCCGGCGGAGCGCTGCTGCGGTCGGCGGGCATGGTCTCAGCGTCTCACTCAGGCGTCGCGGCGGCGCAGCGTGACGGAGGCGGCGGCGATGGCGGCGACGGCCCAGGCGCAGAGCACCAGCAGGCCGACCCCCGGCGACAGGTGCGGGGCCTCGGGCTGGGCCACCGTGAAGGCCTCCCCTGCCTGTGAGGGGAAGAACTGCGCGATGTGCTTGCCCGCCGATCCGAAGAGGCCGAACAGCTGGGGCACGACGAAGATCAGGGCGAAGAAGCTGACCAGGGAGCCGGGTGTCGAGCGCACCATCCAGGCGATCATGCCGCCGACCACGCCGGCCAGGACCATGTACAGGCTGGTGCCGAGCACGTACCGCCACACTCCCGGGTCGGCCAGCGAGAACCCCGGGCGGGACTGGCTGATCACGGCCTGGGAGATGAGGAAGGTGGCGACGGTGGCCACCGTCATCACCACGGCGGTGATCACGGAGAACACCGCGAGCTTGGCCCACAGCACCGGCTGGCGCTTGGGGACGGCGGCGAAGGTCGAACGGATCATGCCGGTGCTGAACTCACTGGAGACGAACAGCACGCCCAGTGCGCCGATCAGCAGCTGTCCCAGGAAGAAGCCCTGCAGCGGCGCCGAGGACGCCAGGTCGTTGGCGTCCTGGTTGCCGGTGAGATGGCGGGTGTTGAAGCCGATGACCAGTCCGATGGCAAGCATCCCGATCACGGCCGCGCCCAGCACCGCCCAGGTCGAGCGCAGGCTGCGCCACTTGATCCACTCGGACTTGACGGCCCTGCCGAGGGAGACCGGCTGGCTGTCGACGCGGGAGGCGGCGCCGCGCACAGCGGCGCCGGCGTCGGCGGTGGTGGTGCTCATGCGGCGTCCTCGGTGTACTCGACGGTGGAGCGGTAGTCGACCGACTCGTCGGTCAGCGCCATGTAGGCCTCTTCCAGGGACGCGGCATGGGTGGCCAGCTCCAGGAGGGTGATGCCTGCTGCCGCGGCGGTCCTGCCGATGTGGTCGCTGGTCAGGCCCTGCACCTCCAGCGTCTGGTCCGCGACGTCGCGGACGGTCACCTCGGGGCCGGCCAGCAGCTGGGCGAGCCGGCTCGCCTCGGGGGAACGGACGGTGACCAGGTCGGCGGAGGCCCCGGCGATGAAGTCCGCCATCGGCTGGTCCCGCAGCAGCCTGCCCTTGCCCACCAGGATGATGTGGTCGGCGGTCAGCGCCATCTCGCTCATCAGGTGCGAGGACAGGAACACGGTGCGGCCCTGGTCCGCCAGCCCCTTGAGCAGGTTGCGGATCCACCGGACCCCGTCCGGGTCCAGCCCGTTGACGGGCTCGTCGAGGATCAGCGTCTGCGGGTCGGCCAGCAGCGCCGAGGCGATGCCGAGCCGCTGCCCCATGCCGAGGGAGAAGGCGCCGGCGCGGCGGCCCGCGACCTCGCCGAGTCCGACCATCGCGATCACCTCGTCGACCCGCCGGTCGGCGATCCCCGCCGTGGCCGCCATCGCCAGCAGGTGGTTGCGGGCCGAGCGGCCGGTGTGCACCGCGCGGGCCTCCAGCAGCGCTCCGACCTGCGCCAGCGGGCGCCGGTGCGCGGCGAACGGCTTGCCGTTCACGGTGACCGATCCGGACGTGGGCGCGTCCAGCCCCATGATCATCCGCATGGTCGTGGACTTGCCGGCGCCGTTGGGGCCGAGAAAGCCGGTGATGACACCCGGCTCGACGGTGAACGTCAGCCCGTCGACGGCCAGCTTGTCCCCGTAGCGTTTGGTCAGACCCTCGGCCTTGATCACGCGTCCTCCAGAACTGGTGCGATCTGCGCTTTCAGCGTAGGAGGACGGTCCCGTCCGGAAGTCCTCCGGGCGAGGTGTCTTACGGGCCCGCCGGGTCATCCGATCGGAGGACCCCCGCGGCCGGGCCGGGACCGGTGGGGCCGTGGGCCGTTCCTTGCCGCACGGTCTGCCCCGTCGGGCGGGACGCCTCGGCGGGCACCCGGCGGCGGGGCGGGGACACCGCCGCCGGGGTCACGGGCAGGGGCCGTGCACGGCCCCTGGGCAGCGGCGGTCAGTCGCGGCGCGGGGTGAGCCGCAGGGTGAGGATCTGGAACGGCCGCAGGGTCAGCCGCACCCCGCCCTCCGTCACCTGGTGGCTGCCCTCGTCCGCCACCGGCCGCTCCAGCAGGTCGGTGACCGCGGCAGCGGCGAAGCCGAAGCCGGGCGTCAGGGTGGCGCTGGCCCGGCCGCCGTGCGCCTCGTAGAGGCGGACCACGACGTCTCCCGAGCGGTCGTCGGCGAGCTTGACGGCCGACACGACGATCGCGTCCTGGTCGACGGTAACCAGCGGCGCCACCTCGGCCGAGCCGGGCACGGTGCGCTCCGGCAGGTTCAGGTGGTAGCCCTCCCGGATCGCCTCGGCCACCGGTACGCCGACCACCAGGGCGTAGCGCAGCCGGTGTTCGCCCTGGTCGGCCTCCGGGTCGGGGAAGCGCGACGCCCTGGCCAGCGACAGCCGCACGGTGGTGGTCGTCCCGCCGTCGGGGCGCACGTCACGGGTGACATCGTGGCCGTACGTGGAGTCGTTGACCAGCGCGGCGCCCCAGCCGGGCTCGCCGACGTGCAGGAACCGGTGCGCGCAGACCTCGAACTTGGCCGCGTCCCAACTGGTGTTGGTGTGCGTCGGCCGCTCCACGTGGCCGAACGGGATCTCCGCGGTGGAGTGCGCGGCCCGCACGTCCAGCGGGAAGGCCGCCTTGAGCAGCTTCTCCCGCTCGTGCCAGTCGACCAGCGTGTCGATGTCCAGCCGCCGGGCGCCCGCTTCGAGGGTCAGCGTCTGCTCGATCCGTGAAGCGCCGAACACCCTCACCACACGGACGCCGCCGTCGACCGCCTCCACCGACTCGGCCCCGGTGAGGTCGCGGACGGTGTTGCGGTAGAAGGCGTCGATGTCCCAGGCGTCCCACGCGTTGGGGAAGTCCTGGTGCAGTTGGAGCAGGTTGGCCGGCGCACCGGGGGCGAGCGCCTCCCGGCCCGCGGTGAGGTCGTAGGCCGAGGTGATCAGGCCGCGTGCGTCGATCACGATCCGGACCAGGCCGTTGTCCAGGACGAATCCGCCGTCCTCGGCGACGGGCGGCACGGTGGCCGGGCCCTGCGGCCGGGGGGCGGCACCCATCGCCTGGACGCCGCCGCGGGCGTGCGGGGCGGCGTTGAAGACCACACCGCCGCCGTCGCCGCCGGCCGGGCCGGCCAGCGCCTGCTGGGCGTCGCCGATCAGCTGCCCGAGCTCGCGTGCCACGGCGACGTACGTCTCCTCCGCCTCGCGGTGCACCCAGGCGATGGAGGTGCCGGGCAGGATGTCGTGGAACTGGTGCAGCAGAACGGTCTTCCACAACCGGTCGAGCGCCTCGTACGGATAGGCCGCACCGGTCCGCCGCGCGGCGGTGGCCGCCCACAACTCGGCCTCGCGCAGGAGGTGTTCGCTGCGCCGGTTGCCCTGCTTGGTGGCGAGCTGGCTGGTCAGGGTGCCGCGGTGGAACTCCAGGTACAGCTCGCCCACCCAGACCGGCGCGTCGGGGTAGTCGGCCAGCGCCTTGGGGAAGAACTCGGCGGGTCCCTCGATCGAGATCCGCGGTGAGCCCTCCAGGCTGGCGAGCCGGGCGGCACGGGCCAGCATCTCCCGGGTGGGCCCGCCGCCGCCGTCGCCGTACCCGAACGGGACCAGCGACCGGTTGGTGCCCGCCTTGTCCTGGAAGTTCCGCTCGCTGTGCGCCACTTCGGCGCCCGACAGCTCGCTGTTGTAGGTGTCGACGGGCGGGAAGTGGCTGAAGATCCGGGTCCCGTCGATGCCCTCCCACCAGAAGGTGTGGTGCGGGAACTTGTTGGTGGTGTTCCAGGAGATCTTCTGGGTGAGGAACCAGCGCACCCCGGCCAGCTTCATCAGCTGCGGCAGCGCCGCGTTGTAGCCGAAGGTGTCCGGAAGCCACATCTCCTCGGTCTCGATGCCGAACTCGTCCAGGTAGAACCGCTTGCCGTGCACGAACTGCCGGGCCAGCGACTCCCCGCCGGTGATGTTGGTGTCCGGCTCCACCCACAGGCTCCCGGCGGGCAGGAACTGGCCGCTCTTGGTCTTCTCCTGGGCTCGGGCGTACACCTCGGGGCGGTGTTCCTTGAGCCACGCCAGCTGCTGGGCCTGGGACATCACGAACTTGAAGTCGGCGTGGTCGTCCATCAGCTGGGTGACGTTGGAGACGGTGCGGGCCACCTTGCGCACGGTCTCCCGCAGCGGCCACAGCCACGCCGAGTCGATATGGGCGTGGCCGACCGCGGAGATCCGGTGCGCACCGGTGCTCGCGGGCGCGGCCAGCGCCGGGACGAGGATCTCCCGCGCGGCGGCGGCGGTACCGCTGATGTCCTGCAGGTCGATCGCGTCCAGGGCGCGCTCGACCGCCTGGAGCAGCGCCCAGCGGCGGGTGGACTGGGCGGGCAGCTCCCCCATCAGCTGGCCGAGCACTTCCAGGTCCTGGGCCAGCTCGAAGACCCCCGCGTCGAACACCGCGAGGTCCAACCGCCGCAGCCGGTACAGCGGTTCACCGGCCGGCGCGTCCGTGTCGGCCAGCCACCGCGCACGGCCGCCGACCTCGGTGGGCGCGAAGTGCAGGACGCGGGGGCCGCTGTGCAGGACCACCGGATTGGCGGCGGCCTCGATGTGCGCGGTGAACCGCTCACCGCCGCGGGCCGACTGGACCACCGGCAGATGGGTGTTGCGCGGATTGAGCGCCTTCACCGCGGTGCCGTCGGGCCGGTAGACCAGCGCCTCGGCGGAGAAGCCGGGTTCTGTGGTGCCGAACCCCAGGTCGAGGACGGCCTCCACGGGCAGCCCGGCCCACTCGGCCGGCACCGTGCCGCTGACCCTGAACCAGCTGGTCGACCAGGCGGGGCCCCAGCGGTCGCCCACCCGCGCGGGCGTGTAGGCGGCGTTGATGCCGTCGGCGACCGGCACGGGTTCGCCCCGCACGTTCCAGATCTCGACCGTCAGGGGTGTCGACCTTGCGTGCACCGCAGGCTTGATGCGCTGGGTGAGGACGCGGTCGAGCCGGTTTTCGGTGACAGCGGGGTCGCTGTGCATGGGGGCCTCCTGCGCGAGGTGGGTGGGGCGTCGGCGGACGGGCGGTCGGTCAGCCCTTCAGGGCGCCGCCCAGGGCGAATCCGCCGCCGAGCCTGCGAGCGAGAACGAGGTACAGCAACACGACGGGGATGGAGTAGGTGATCGAGAACGCCGACAACTGGCCGTACTGGGTCTGGTCGTGCGCGCTGAGGAAGGTGAACACGCTGACGGACGCGGGCAGTTTCTCCGGCGAGAGCAGCAGGATGAAGGGCACGAAGAAGTTGCCCCACATGCCGATGAAGGTGAAGATCGTCACCACGATCACCCCGGGCCACATCAGCGGCAGGATGATCCGCCGCAGCACCTGCAGGGAGTTGGCCCCGTCGATTCGCGCGGCCTCCTCCAGCACCACGGGCACGCCGTCCATGAAGTTCTTCATCAGCCAGATCCCGAACGGCAGCGCGGACGCGGCCAGGAAGAGCGTCGCGCCGGGCATCGAGTCGATCAGGTCGACCTGCACGAACATGCTGTAGACCGGAATCATCACGGCGGTGATCGGCAGCCCGGTGGAGAACAGGATCGTCAGGAGGAACGGGCGCCGCAGCCGGGACCTGAACCGCGACAGCGGATACGCGGCGAGCACCGAGCACACCACGCACAGCAGGGTGCCGCCGCCGCACAGCAGCAGGCCGTTGAGCATCGGCCGGTAGGTGGTGTCCTTGTTGAGGATGTGCCGGAAGTTCTCCGTCGTCGGCGACGGCACCGCCATCCGGAAGCTGGCGTGCGGGTTGACCGCCGCCAGCAGCATCCACACCAGCGGCACCAGATACAGCACGGAGAACGCCAGGAGGCCGGCGTTGACGACGATGCGGCTCGCCCTGGCCCGGCTCCCGCGGCTGCGGCCGCCGGCCGGGCGCGCTGCCGGAGGTGCCAGGTCCACCGCCCGGGGGCTCTCGGTGACGGCCATCAGAACTCCTCCACCTTCAGCATCCGGATGTACACGAACGAGAACAGCGCCCCCACCACGAGCAGCACCAGCGCGATCGCCGTGCCGTAGCCGATCAGGCTGTTCTGGAACGCCTGCTGGTACATGAAGATCGGCAGCGTCTCGGTCTTGTTGCCCGGTCCGCCGCGGGTCATGGTGTAGATCAGGCCGAAGACCGAGAGCGTCTGCAGGGTGATCAGCATCAGGTTGGTCATGATCGAGCGGCGGATGACCGGCAGGGTGACCCGCCACAGCCGCTGCCAGGGCCCGGCGCCGTCGACCTCGGCGGCCTCGACGAGTTCCTGCGGCACGTCGTTGAGCGCCGCGGAGTACACCAGCATCGAGAACGCGGTGCCGCGCCAGACGTTGGCGATGCACACCGCCAGGATCGGCAGCGTGTACAGCCAGTTCTGCTGCGGCAGGTGCAGGGCGTGCAGGATCGAGTTCAGCGAGCCCTGGTCGAAGAAGAAGGCGTACATCAGGTAGCCCGCGACGACCTCGGGCAGCACCCACGCGGCGATGACGACGGTGCTGGTGACCGACCTGACCGGCTTGGACGCCTTCTCCATCAGGACCGCGAGCGCCAGGCCGAGGGTGTTCTGCCCGATCACGGCCGAGCCGACCACGAAGATCAGGGTCAGCTCGACGGCGTTGGTGAAGTCGGAGTCCTTGAACGCGCGGGTGAAGTTGTCGAACCCGACGAAGGAGGTGCCGGTCGCGCCGGTCAACTGCATGTCGGTGAACGCGTAGTAGACGCAGTAGCCGATCGGGCCGGCGAGGAAGACTGCCAGCAGGACCACCGAGGGGACCAGCGGCAGGCCCCTGAGCAGTCCGTTCGCCGCGGCCGCACGGCCGGAGGGCCGGCGGCTGACTCCGCCGGCCCTCCGGCTGCCGCCCGCCGCGCCGCCGGACAGGCCCGCCGTGTTGGCGCTGCTGGTCACTGCGCGCCCTGGACGGTCTTGTCGGCGCCCACCGCGGTCTTCACATCACTGTCGTACTGCGACGCGGCCTTGTCGACCGAACTCTGACCGGTGGTGACCGCCTCCATCGCCTTCTGGATCGCGCTGGAGACCTGGGCGTAGGCGGGCAGTCCCGGGCGGTAGAAGGTGTCGGGGACCAGCGCGGCGAAGAACGCGTTGGTGGGCAGCGACTTGAGGTACGCCGGATCGCTGGCGACGTCCTTGCGCACCGGGATGGTGGCGTTCACGCTGTTCCACCGGGAGGACGCCGCCTTGGTCTCCAGCGACTTCAGGAACGCGAAGGCCAGGTCGGGGTTCCCGGACTTGGCCGGGATCGACCAGGCCCAGCCGCCGGACATGCTGACCTTGCCGCTGCCCTGGCCGCTCTGGGTGGGCATGGCGGCCATGCCCATCGACTTCTGCCACTCGGGCCACGGCTTGGGGCCGGTGCGGATCCAGTTGTTCGGCATCCAGGAGCCGTCCAGGTCGATGGCCAGCTTGTTCTGCGGGAGCAGCTCGGTGCCGACCTCGGCTGTGAAGTTGGCGCCGAGGGCCTTCTGCGCCGTCGGGCCGATGCCCGTGCTGTACACGGTGTGGACGAAGTCGAGCGCGTCCCTGAATCCCTTGCTGCCGACCACCCACTTCTTCTGGGTGGTGTCGTACAGCGCGTTGTTGGCCGCGGGGGTGCCGTAGAGCAGCATCTCGAAGCCCTGCATGGACGACTGCTCACCTCCGGCGACTCCGGTGTAGACGTTGATCGGGGTGACGCCGGGAAGCCTGGCCTTGACGGTCCTGGCCGCCGCGAGCACGTCGTCCCAGGTCTTGGGCTGCCACGGGACCGGTATGCCGGCCTGCTGGAAGACGGTCTTGTTGTACCAGATGCCGCGGGTGTCCGTGTTGTCGGGAACGCCGTAGGTCTTGCCGTCCTCCGCGTACTTCATCGCGGCCTTGGACGGCGCCGCGTACTGGCTCCAGTCCGCCCACGAGGAGAGGTAGGGGTCCAGCGGCCTGAGGTAGCCGCCGGCCACGTCGGAGTTGATCGTGGCGGTGTCCTCGTAGACCAGGTCGGGAGCGGTCGAGGGGGAGCGCATCATCAGCTGGATCTTGGTGTAGTAGTCGTTCTCGCTGGCCGTGACGGGCACAAGCTTGACCTTCGTGCCCGGGTGGGCCTTCTCGAACGCCTCGACCATCGGAGCCAGATACGTGGCCTGCACCTTGTTGCTGTTGTTGAGGACCTGCTGGTAGACGACCTTGATCGTCTTGCTGTCGCTCCCGGACCCGGAACCACAGCCGGACAAGGTTGTCGCCAGCACCGCGGACACGACGGCGATGCCGGACGCTGCGAGCAGTCTCTGTCTCACGCCAAAACCTCCGGAGAGGGACCCGAACGGGCCCGCACGGAATGCGGAAGGCCGAAGGTGGCCCACCCGGGACACCCCCGAACAGCAGGGGCGCCAGCGGCCCTCACATGTCGGCGAAGCTAAATCCAATGGATGGAGTAAGTCAACGCTCATGACATGTAAACTTCGGGCCGAGCCGGGCACCCCGGCGCGTGGGAACGCCGTAACGACAGGCCGGACAGGGGGCGAGCGGCGATGACGCAGGGTGGGACCAATCTCCCTCGGGTCGGTGACTACAACCAGGCGGTCGTGCTGGACGCGATCCGCACCGCCGGCCCGGTCAGCAGGGTGGAACTGGCTCCGCTCACCGGTCTGACCAGCCAGACCGTCTCCAACGTGGTACGCAGGCTGCTCGCCGCCGGCCTCGTCTCGGAGTCCGGCTTCGCGCCGTCCAGCGGCGGCAAGCGGCGCACCCTGCTCTCCCCGCGCCCGGACGGCGCCTACGCGGTCGGGATCCAACTCGACCCGGACGCCGCCGTGATCGTCGTGGTCGACCTGGCCGGCGAGGTGCTCGACAGCAGGCGCGTACGGCTGCCCGATCCGGGCGACCCGGCCGCCGTCGTCGCCCGCGTGGCGGGCGCGGCCCAGCGGCTGACCGCGCGCACCCGGGTCGACCCGGCGCGGGTGCTCGGCACCGGCATCGCCGCCCCCGGCCCGATCGACGGCCCGGCGGGCGCGGTGGTCAAGCCCCCCAACTTCGCCGGCTGGGGCCGGGTTCCGCTGCTCGGACTCTTCGCGGAGGCCACCGGCATGCCGGTGGCGATGGACAACGACGCCACCGCCGCCGCGATCGGCGAGCGCTGGATCGGCGGCCGGCAGCGCGCCGGCAGCTTCCTGTTCATCTACCTCGGCACCGGCGTCGGCGCCGGCATCGTCCTCAACAACACCGTCCTGCGCGGCGATTCGGGCAACGCCGGGGAGTTCGGCCACATGGCCGTCGAGCCCGGCGAGCTGACCTGCGACTGCGGCGGCACCAACTGCCTCGGTCCGTACGTCGGTCCGGCCGCGATCATCGCCGACCTCTACGACCGGCACGGCAAGGAGACGGCCGAGCGGGCCGGCCTGACCGGCACCCCCGAGTCCGTGCACGACGACTGGCGGGCGCTGCGCCAGGCCGTTCGCCGCGGCGACCCCGCGGCCCAGGACGTCGTGCGGCACGCGGCGCGCCGGGTCGGCCAGGCCGCCAAGGGCGCGGTCGCGCTGCTCGACGTGAGCCGGGTGGTGCTGGGCGGGGAGACGCTGCGCGGCATCGAGTCGATCATGTGCGAGGAGATCGAGGCGGCGGTGAACAGCACGTCGGTCGCCCGGGTGATCCGCCCGATCACCGTCGAGAAGAGCGTGATCGGCGAGGCGGTGGGCGCGGTCGGCGCGGCCTCGCTGATCCTGCACGGCACCTACGCACCCGGGTGGCAGATGCTGACGCGGCCGCCGGCGTGAGGAGCGGAGGGCGGCCCCCGCTGAGCGCGCGCACCGCTCCCGCGCCGGTGGCCGTCCCGCTCCCCCGGTCAAGATCGTTGCTCCTTGCGCCGTTCGGGGACGCCTGATAGGACTGGGGCGCCGTCACCGTCACATGTTCGACACCGCGGGGGTTCATGTGGTCGCCACGGCCCACACCATGTCGCCACGGGACCCGGTCACCCCGCCGCGACCCGCTCGGCGCCGACTTCCCGCGCTCGCGCGGCGGGCCACTCAGCACGGGCTGGTGCTGGCCGCCGTCGCGGTCACCGTCCTGCTGTGCGCCACGGCGCTCGCCGCGCTCGCCGCGCTGACGGGGACCTCCGTGCAGGCCGGCGCCGTACGGCGGCTGGCCGCCGACCCCGACGCGCAGGTGGCCGTCAACGCGTCCTTCCGGGCCGGGGGGATGGCGGCCGCCGACCGCGACGTGCGGGCCGCCGACGACCGGGTGTTCGCCGGGGTGCCGCACCGGACCTACGTCGGGCTGCTGGGCACGTCACCGGTCTCGGTGACCGCAATCGGCGGGACCGGCGGGACCGCGGGCCCGCCGGCCGGCCCCGGCGGGAACGGGCTGCACCCGGTCGCCGTGCAGGACGCGGCGGACTTCGGCCGGCTGGTCTCCGGGCGGTGGCCCGCGGGCACGGCGCACGCCCCGGCCGGTGCGTTCACCTCGCTGCCCGACGTCCGGGTCGCCACCGGTTCCACCTCCCCCGTCGACACGGCCGTGCCGGAAGCGCTCGCGCGGCGCCTGGGCGTCGGCCCCGGTTCCCGCCTGCGGGTGCAGGACGGCTTCAAGCGCGCGATGACGCTGCGGATCACCGGCGTCTTCCGGGCGTCCGGCGCCGTCGGGTTCTGGCCCGCCATGGCCGGCGACCTGACGCAGGGAGAGACCGCCGACCAGCACCTGCTGGTGGTCGCGGCGTCGGCGCTGAACGGCAGCGCCGTCCTGAACGGGCATCTGACCGTCCACTGGAGCACGCAGCCCGACCTCTCCCGGCTGGACGCGGGCAGCCTCGCCGGGCTGCGCGACCGGCTGCACTCCTTCTCCGGCAGCCAGAGCGGCGTGTCGGTGTTCGACGGGCGGCAGCCGTCGCTCGACGACCTGACGGTGGCCTCCGGCCTGCCGGGCGCGATCGACGACCTGGCGGTGCCGATGGTGGCGGCCCGGTCCTCGCTGTACCTGCCGAGCGTGATGCTGGCGGTCCTCGCCCTGGCCACCCTGGTGCTGGCCGCCCGCCAGCTGACCGTGCGCCGGCGCGGGGAGCTGGCCCTCCAGCACGCCAGAGGCGCCGGCACGCCGCGGCTGCTGCGCGGCGCCGCGGCCGAGTGGGCGCTCACCGGTGTCCCGGCCGCCGCCGCCGCGCCCTTCCTGGCCGGGCTGCTGCAGCCCGGCAGCAGGGGCTCCGACGCGCGGGCCGCGGTGGGCCTGACCCTGCTGGTGCACGCCGCGGCGGTCCTGCTGCCGGTACTGCCGTCGGGGCGGACGCGGCCGCCCCGCGGCGCACGGGCCGCCGCCGCCCAGCGGCTCGGCGCCGACCTGGCGCTGCTGGCGATCGCGGCCCTGGGGTATCTGGAGCTGCGGCGGCACCACTCGCTGATGGCCGGCGTGGGCACCGCGAGCACGTCCGCCGACCCGGTGCTGGTCCTGGTGCCCGCTGTGGTGACCGGCGCGGCCGCACTCCTCCTGCTGCGGCTGCTGCCGCTGACCTCGCTGCTGCTGGACGCCTCCGGCCGGCGCGGCAGGGGCCTGGTACTCGCCCTGGCGGGCTGGCAGTTGAGCCGGCGCGCCGCGCGCAACGCCGGGCCGGTCGTGCTGATGTGCCTGGCCGTGTCGGTGAGCGCCTTCGCCACCACCGCACTGGCCTGTCTGGGCGGCCTGGCCTCGGAGCAGGCCGCGTTCACCGTCGGCGCGGACGTGCGGATCACCCCGTCCGCGGACGACGGCTACCCCGCCTCGGTGCTCGCCTCCGCCTACCGCGCGCTGCCGTCGGTGACCGGCGCGACCCCGGTGACGCAGGCGACGGTGAACCTGCCGGGCGGTGCCACCGAGAACCTCGTCGGCACCATCGGCGGGCCCGCCCCGCGCACCGCGTCACCGTCACCGGTGGTCTTCGGG
Source organism: Actinacidiphila polyblastidii (assembly GCF_036353415.1). Lineage (NCBI taxonomy): Bacteria > Bacillati > Actinomycetota > Actinomycetes > Kitasatosporales > Streptomycetaceae > Actinacidiphila > Actinacidiphila polyblastidii. Next base: position 176,730 of record NZ_JAZEWV010000009.1, on the reverse strand, counting down.
ATACCGGTCCCCGGACGTCCCACCGCGCTGCTGCTGGACGAGCGGCTGCGCAGCGACGGCAGCCAGGCGGCGCCGAACCTGGAACTGACCGTGCAGGACGCGTCCGGCCTGGACAGCGCCGTGTCGACGCCCCTGCCCGCCGCCGACGGCGCGCGGCACACCGTCGTGGTCCCGCTCGACGTGGCCCTGAACGGCGGCCACCAGCGGGCGTATCCGCTGACCGTGACCGCCGTCAGCGTCCTGCCGCGGCAGAACGTGCATCCCGCGCGGCTGGACCTGGAACTGATCAGGATCGGCGCGCGCGGCACCGCCGGCACCGCGGACAGCTGGGCCGCCTCGATGCCCGGCGGGCAGGCGTGGGCCGACGGCACGGTCCACGCGGGCGACGCCACCGCGGGGGCCTGCAGGGGACAGCTGGCCGGCGGCTACTCCCCCGGCACGCCCGGGGTGTGCCGGATCGTCCGCGGCGGCGGCGAGGTCCTCAGGACCACCGTCAGCACCGGCATGCGGCCCTCCCAGGCGACCAGCGACATCTTCGGCGGGCTGGCCGGCGGCGACTACGACACGACGCCCGGCGCCGGCGTGCGGCTCGTCGCGGGCCCCGCGGGCAGGTCCGCACCGCTGCCGGTGCGCGCCGACGACGCCGCGCTTCGCGACGCGCACCTGGCGGTGGGCGGCCTCACCACGCTGGACCTCGGCGACGGCGGCCCGGTCACCGCCCGGATCGTGGGCCGCGCAGGCCCGCTGCCGGGACTGGGCCGCGGGCAGGGGCACCTGATCGCCGACCAGCGCCAGCTCGCCGGCGCGATGACGCTGGCCGGCGCCGACCGGAACGACCCCGCTTTCTGGTGGCTCGGCAGCACCGACGGTGCCCGTACGGCCGCCGCCGCCCAGGCGCAGCCCGCGCTGGGCGTCGTGACCACCACGGCGCGCACCGCGGCGTCCCTGCAGGAGGACCCGTTCCGCAGCGGGCTGCGCCGGGGGCTGGAGCTCGTCCGGTACCTGGCCCCCGGGTTCGCGGTCATCGCCTTCACGGTGCACGCGGTGGTCTCCACCCGGCAGCGCCGCAAGGAGTTCGCGCTGCTGCGGGCGATCGGCGTGCGTTCCGTGAGCCTGTCCGGGCTGCTCGGCGCGGAGCAGCTGAGCCTCGCGCTGTTCGCTGTGGTGCCGGGGGCGCTGATGGGCATGGCCCTGGCGTCGGCGGTGCTGCCGCTGGTCACCGTGGACGACAGCGGGCATGCACCCTATCCGCCGCTGCCGCTGGTCATCCCCTGGGCCACCGTGGCGCTGACCGCGGTGGCCACCGCCGTGGCCGTCAGCGCGGTCGTGCTGGGACTGGCCAGGCTGCTGGCCCGGGTGGACCTGGTGCGGGTGCTGCGGGCCGGGGAGGACCGGTGAGCCGGGCGGCCGGACACGAGCGGGAGGAGCGGACGGTGACGGGAGCCGCGGGCCGGGACAGCGGCGCGGACGGGGGCGCGGGCGTGGGCGGTAGTGGCGGCGGCAACGCGGGCGGGGACGTGGGCGGCGGCCGGGGCCGGGCCGGGGGAACGGGCGCGGCCGCCGCGATGACGTTGCGCCTGATACGCCGCGAGGCGCGCGGTGACCTGCCGCTGCTGGCCTGCCTGGCGGTGCTGGTCCTGGTGCTGACCGCGCTGTGCGCCTGGGCACCCGCCGTCGCGGGCCGCCAGGAGGACCGCGCGCTGCAGCAGCGCGTCGACGCCGCGCAGGCCCAGGCGCCGCTGATCAGCCTGAGCGCCACGCCCGAGGTCTTCAACACCACCCCGCCCGCGGTGGACATGGCCGGACTGCTCGCCGCCGGCGGCACCTTCACCGAGCAGCTCCACGGGCCCGCCGCGCGGCGCCTGACCTTCGCCGGCGGCGCCGGCTACGACTACAACCAGGCGTCCCTGACGGCGCCCCAGCCGCCGGGGCCCGCGCACACCAGCACCGAACTGGCGATCAGCTACCTGCCGTCCGCGGGCGCCCACGTGCGCTACGTCGGCGGCCACGCACCCGCCGACCTCACACCGGCGGGCACCGCTCCGCAGATCGGGTTGTCGCAGGCCACCGCGCGGGCACTGGGCGTCCGGGTGGGCAGCCGGCTGACCCTCGAGTTTCCCGCCACACCCGCGGTGCAGGACGCGCCGCCCCACGCGACGCTGCTGGTGAGCGGGGTCTACCGCCCCACGTCCGCCGCCGACGACGGCTTCTGGGCCGGCCGGGAGACGCTGGACCAGCCGCTGCGCCATCCCGCGGAGCGCTCGGCCGGCACGGTCCTCGCCGTCCGCGGCCTGGTCGGCCTCGACGCCGCCGACCTGCTGTCCGGCGCCGGGGTGGGCGGCCCGCGGGTGACCTGGCACCTGCGCGCCGACCTGTCGGGGGCGGCGCTCGACCAGGCCCGCGCGCTGGCCGGGCCGCTGTCCCACTACAGCGCGGAGCTGAGCGGGGACCGGTGCCAGGGGGCCGACTGGATCACCGGCGACATCAGCTGCCACGTCGGCGGCCAGGCCACCGGGCCGCTGCTGGTGACCGACTTCCTGACACCGCTGCTGACGACCTTCACCGCTCAGGACCACCAGGCCAGGGCGCTGGCGGCGTTCGCCGTCGACGCGCTGGCGGCGGTCGCGCTGGCCACCGTCGCCGTCGCGGTGCGGCTGCTGCTGCGCCGCAGGCACGCGCACCTGCGGTTGCAGCGCGCGCGGGGCGCCTCCACCACGCGGCTGGTGCTGCTGCGGTGCGCCGTGGCCTGGCCGGTGGTGCTGATCGCCGCCGCGCTCGGCTGGGCGGCGGGCCGGGCCCTCGCTCCGGCCGGCACGTCCGGGGCGCCGCTGCCGGTGCCCGCCGCGGTCGCCGCCGCGGTGGTGGCGCTGGTGGTGCCGCTGATGACCTGGTCCGCGGTCCGCGAGCCGCGCAGGCCCGGCCGGCTGCGGCGCTCGCGGCGCAGGACCGCCGTCGGCCGGCGCGTGGTGCTGGAGTCGACGGTGCTGCTCGCGGCGGCGGCAGGCGTGGTCGCGCTGCGCTCGCAGGGCCCCGACGGAATCCTGGGCGCGGTGCCGGTACTGGTGGCGCTGGCCGTCGTGCTGGTGCTGCTGCGGGTCTACCCGCTCGTGCTGCGCCTGGTGCTGCGGCAGATCCGGCGCGGCCGGGGCACGGTGGGCTTCGTCGGCACGGCTCGGGCCGCGCACGACGCGCCGGCGACCGGACTGGCCCTGTTCGTGCTGGTCCTGACGCTGGGTACGGCCGTGTTCGGCGGCCTCGTCCAGCGCACCATCGGCGACGGCGCGGCCACCGGGGCGGCCTGGACCGCCGGCGCGGACGCGAGCGCGACGGTGGCCGGGACCGTCGCCCCGGTTCCGGGGGACGCGACCTCCGGGGGGACCTCCGGCGGGATACGGACCGCCGTCCAGCGGCTGCGCACCTTCGAACTCGTGGGACAGGCCGACGGCGCGGTGGTCGCCCCGGTCGCGGTGGTCACCGTCGATCCCCGGCAACTGGCGGCCGTCGCCCCGAAGTCGCCGCTCGCCGGCGCGCTGCTGTCCAAACTGGCCGTGCCGCCGGGCAGCCGGATCGGCGCGGACGCCACGCTGCCGTCCTTCCTCTCGCCCGACCTGCGGGCGAGCGAGCGCACCGGGGGGTTCACCTCCACGGTTCTGGCCCCCGGGCAGCGCTCGGTGAACCTGGTCCTGAAGCCGGTCGCCACCCTCACCGCCGCGGAGCTGCGCGACCCCCTCCTCGGTCCGGTCACCGCGCGGCTCCCGGCCGGGACGCCGCTGCTGATCACCACCGCCGCCGCCGAGCCCGTGATGCCCGACCAGTCCTCGGGAACCACCGTGCTGCTCCTCAAGAGCGGCGGGCCGGCCGCCGCCGGGGCCCCGGCGCTGCGTGCCGAGGCGGCCAGGGCGCTCGGGCCGCTGGCCCGGATCCAGGTGCGCTCGGCTGCTCTGGGCACCCTGCGCGAGGACGGCCTGACGCGGGGGCTCGCCACGATCTACACCACCGGCTCGATCCTCGCCGCGCTCTTCGGACTGCTCGCGCTCGCCCTCGAACTGACCCTCACGTCACCGGAGCGCGGCCGCACGACCTCGTACCTGCGCACGCTCGGACTGGGCGGCGGGGCGGCCGCGACGCTGCACTTCCTGCAACTGCTGCCGCTCGCGGTGGCGTCCGCGGTGGGCGGCGCGCTGCTCGGACTGCTCGTACCGCGGCTCATGGCGGGGACGCTGGACCTGCGGCAGTTCACCGGCGGCCCGGCCCAACCGGCGCTGCGGACGGACTACTCGCTGACCCTCGCCCTCGTGCTCGGCGTGACCGCGCTGATCCTGGCCGCCGCGGCCACCGAGACGGTCCTCGCGCGCCGGCGCCGTCTGGGAGCCGTGCTGCGGCTCGCGTGAACACCCGCGTACGGGCGGCGGCCGCCGCGCGACGCCCTCAGCGGCCGCCCTCGGCCTGCTGACCGCGGCCCGCGGCTTCCGCCTCCTCCGCGTCGGACCTCGCCCGCCGCGCGGCCTCGTCGGGCCAGACGCCGATGTGGTCGCTCTCCAGGGCCAGCCGCACCCGCTTGCGCATGTGCAGGCGCTGGGTGAACTCGCCCGGCAGCTGCATCCGGCCGCTGCCGTCCAGTACCGCGTACTCCTCGGCGGTGTGCACCTCGACGCCGTCCTCGCCGGTGGCGACCCGGCGGAGCACCTCGGTGGAGGTGCGGCCGTTGCGGATCCGCACGGTGCGCTGGACCTGCTCCGACACCAGCGCGTCGTGGGTGACCACGACGACGGTGACGCCCAGGTCCTCGTTGGCGCGGCGCAGCGCGGCGAAGACCTCGTCGCTGGTGGCGGTGTCGAGTTCGCCGGTGGGTTCGTCCGCGAACAGCACCCGGGGCTCGTTGGCGTTGGCGACGGCGATGGCGACCCGCTGCTGCTCACCGCCGGAGAGGGTGTCCGGGGTGCGGTCCCGGCAGTGGCCGACGGACAGCAGGTCGAGCAGCTCCTCGGCGCGGGCCCGGCGTCGGGAGCGCTTGATCCCGGTGTACGTCATCGGGAGCATCACGTTCTCGGCCGCCGTCAGGTAGGGCAGCAGGTTGCGGGAGGTCTGCTGCCAGACGAAGCCGACGGTGCCGCGGCGGTACTCCAGCCGCTCGCGGCGCTTCATGGCGAGCAGGTCGTGCCCGGCGACCTCGGCGGCGCCCGCGGTGGGCGCGTCCTGGCCGGAGAGTATGCCCAGCAGAGTGGACTTGCCGGAGCCGGAGGCGCCGATCACGGCGATCATCTCGCCCTGCGCCACGGCCAGGTCGAGGCCCTGGAGGGCCTGCACCTCGACGCCCTCGGTCTGGTAGATCCGCACCAGGTTCTCGCAGACGACCAGCCCCTCCTCCCGCCGCGGTCGGGCGGCGGCGACGGCTCGCCGGCTCAGCTCGTCCAGGTCCGGGGCCCCGGTCGGCTCTTCATGGACTGTCACGCGACCCCCCGAGGAGGTGAAAGTCTGCGGATCACTCTGCGAACAGCCGCCAGGATAGTACGGGACGGTCACCGCGCGGTCGGACGCACAGGTCCGTGCGGGCCGGGGGCGGGCGGGGGGAACACGTCCCGGTCGCCGGCCTCCCGCAGATCGAGGTCGGTCAGGGCGTCGCGCAGGCGCTCGGGAGCTATGCCGAGCTTCGGGTAGATCTGGTACAGGTGAGCGCCGATGGTCCGGTGCGACAGCTACAGCCGCTCGGCTATCTGCTTGTTCGTCGGCCCGGTGGCCGCCGGCGTCGCGATCTCATGCCGTCACGGACGCGGAGCAGTGTCTGGATCTCGACCTGGCCGTCTCCTCGTATAGCTCCTCCTCCTGCCCGCCGGCCCGCAGCGGACTCGGCAGGACATCGACGCGACATCACCGTCTTGACAGGTGACGGATGGGGATGCGAGTGTGCACACGTGGCTCCGTAGAAGCACGATCAGCCACCGAACGAGCGGAGGTCGGCCATGAACATCACCGTCAAGGTCAGCACGGACGATGCGGGGGCAGCCCGCACCGCACGCTTCGGCCACCTGCCCGAGCGCGTCCGGATCGAGGACACGGTCGGGGAGAAGCAGGTCGCCGCGAGCGACGCGGTGCGCCGCACCTACGACGCCGAGACGTCGTGGAACCACTTCAACTGCCTGGCCGTGGACCTCGGTCTCTGAGGCTCCGACCCCGGCGGGCGATCCCGCCGGGCGGTCGGGCGTCTTGACCCGAAGGACAGACCCCTGCTGCCACCGCGAGGAGCCGGTGGGCCCTCGGCAGCAGGACAAGGCGGCCGCCTCGCGCCCTCCCCCGGCGCGGGGCGGCCGCCGCGCGGGCAGGGCGCACGTTCCGCCTCCTCCCGCCCGCGCTGCGTGGCCGTGACGAGCATCCGACGGCCGTCCGCGGGGTCCGGGCTGCATGTCACGGGTCGGCCGCGGGCACCGGCGGAACCGGTCCGCACACCTCGGACGGCCCGCGGGACAGCCCCCGTATGCTCCTGGGCATGAGTGCTGCACAGCCCGCCCGCAAGCGTGACGCGGCCGCGACGCGTGAGGCGATCCTCGCCGCGGCCGTCGTGGAGTTCACCGAGAACGGATACGCGCGGGCCGGAGTCCGGCAGATCGCCGAACGGGCGGGTGTGACGGCCATGATGATCAACCGTTACTTCGGCTCGAAGGAGCGCCTGTTCGCCGAGGCCGTGGACCGCGCCTTCGGCCCGCCGACCATCGTCGGCGACGAACGCCGTGGTCTGTCGCACTCCCTCGCGCTCACGCTCGCCGAGAGCACCGCGCCGGACGCCGAACTCCTCGACCCGTTCCTGCTGTTGCTCCGCTCGGCAGCCGACCCGGAGGCGGCGGGCATCCTCAAGCGGGGTGTCGAGGCCCACCCGGGCGCCCGCCTCGCGGGACTGCTGGGCGGTTCCGACGCGGACGTCCGCGCCCAGCTCGGGCTCGCGCTGATCGCCGGAACCTGGTTGCTGCGCACGGTCGTGGGCACCACCGCGCTCGCGTCGGCCGACGACGGCCGTCTCGCGGACCTTCTGGCCGCCATGCTCGAACCCCTCACCCGGGGGGCCGGTGCGGCGCAGGCCGGCGCCGTCAGGACGGCTTCCGATGGCGCGCCGCCGACGGGGTGACGGCCGGCGCCGCAGCCGGCGCCTGACGGTACAGGGCGGCCTGGTTCCCGGTCACCCCCAGACCCGAGACCACGCCGAACACCATGATGCTCAGCGTCAGGGCCCAGACCGGCGTGGTCGCGTCGAACAGCAGCAGACCGGCCCGTGGTCGTACGACGCACTCGTCGACCTGCTCACCCGGACGGTGCTCGCCACCGCCACCAAGGGCCCCCACCTCCTGTGACACCCCGGCAGAGGTGAACCTGGAGGGCCGGACATCCGTTTACCTCTTCGAGACACCTGTCGCCGGTCCCGGCGGCGGGTGCGGCACGCTCGTCCTCCGTCCCGCCGGTCCCGGTGGGACGCGGGGCCGACGGGCCCCGCCCCGGCAAGAGCCGCATTCCCCCGTGCGCGGTTGCCGGGGCGGTCTCCTGGCGGTCCGGTACGGACACATCCCCCCCGGGGGACAGGTCCGCCGCCGCCCGGCAGTCCGCCGGAGGCCCGGCTCCGGCCGAGGACGCCGGCCCCAGGAGTGCGGCCGCCACCAGCCAGGGAGGGCTCCCCCGTGCAGCACCGTGTCCCGATCGATCTGATGTCGCCGCGGAGCCGGAGCGTCCGGCGTCACCTGCGGGCCGCCCGCGCCTACGCGCGAGGGCACGGCGATCTCGCGGCGATCGCGGCGCGGACGACGGTGACCGTCGACGGCGACGAGGTGCGCCTCGGCCCGTGGCTGGCCCGGATACGCGACGGCGGAGTCCGCATCGACACGAGGACCCGCCAGGAGCTGACCGAGCTGGGGATGCGCTGGGAGCCGCACGGGAAGGCGGCCGCGCGACGCCGACTCCGGGCCGCGCGCCAGTACGCCGACGCGCACGGCGGCCTCGGCGCGGTACGGCAGCACACCAGGGTCGCCGTCGACGGGACGCCCGAGCGGCTCGGCGCGTGGCTCGACCGGGTGCGCTCCGGGAGCAGCCCGGTCGATGACGACGTCCGATCGGCTCTGACCGCACTGGGGATGCGCTGGGAGGTCGCGAAGCGCCCCGCGGGCGAGGACTTCCTCCGCGGCGCGCGCGCCTACGCCGCCGCGCACGGCTCCCTCGCCGGCGTCCGGCACGACACCGTCGTGGACGTGGACGGCGTAGGGCTCCGTCTCGGCGGCTGGGTCAGCCGTGTCCGCGGCGGCCGCTCCCCGGTGACCTCGGCGCAGCGGTCCGTCCTGACGGACCTCGGCATGCGGTGGCACCAGGGCGCCGGAGGCTGAGGACGCACGCGGGCCCGCGCTCGTCGCGGCGCGGCCCCGCGGAGGTCAGCCCTCCAGCCGGTGCGGATGCGCGCGGTAGACGCCCAGGATGCGGACCTCCGAGGAGAAGAAACGCAGCTCGTGCAGGGCGAGTGCGACATGCCGCTCGTCCGGATGGCCCTCGACCTCGACGTAGAAGCGGCTGGGATTGAGCCCGGCGCCCAGCTGGTAGCTCTCGATCTTGGTGAGGTTCACACCGTTGCTGGCGAAACCGCCGAGCGCTTTGTACAGGGCGCTCGGGATGTTCCGCACGCAGAAGAACAGGCTCGTCATCGTCGGTTCGCCCGTGTTCGGGGCGGGGGCGGCGTCCCGGGACAGGACGACGAACCGGGTGGTGTTGTCCGGGTCGTCCTCGACCTCGGGGCGCAGGACGTCGAGGCCGTAGAGCGCGGCCGCGGCGGGCGGCGCGAGCGCCGCGTGCCGGGGGTCGCCCAGCTCCGCCACCTCGCGCGCCGCTCCGGCCGTGTCGTCGCTGACCAGGGTGCGCCAGCCGCCCTCGCGCAGCACCTTGCGGCACTGGCCGAGGGCGTGCGTGTGGCTCCGCACCCACTCCACCTGCTCCAGGGACGTGCCGGGCACGGCCATCAGGTCGAAGCGGATCGCGAGGAAGTGCTCGGCGACGATGAACAGCCCGGACTCGGGCAGCAGATGGTGCACGTCCGCGACCCGGCCCGCGGCCGAGTTGTCCATCGGGATCACGGCGACGTCGGCGGCGCCGAGCGCCACCGCGTCCAGGGCCTGCTCGAAACCCGTGCAGGGCAGCTCGCTGCGCTCGGGGTACAGGGCTCGCGCGGCGGTCGCCGAATTGGATCCCGGTTCACCCTGATATGCGACGGTTGTCACCGTGTCAAGCCTTCCTGCGGGGAGGTTCTGTCGTCGGGCGGAAGAAGCTCCATCGAATACCGCGCCTGCAGCAGTATCGGTGCACTGGCTTCGATCAGACGCACCAGGGGATGTGCTCCGTCGCCCGCACGCGCCGCCAGTGCGTGGTCGTACACCGACATGACCACCTGGTGGACCGTGGCCGCGGTCCGCCGGAGCTGGGAGGCGAGCCGCTCCCCGAAGGGGGACGGTACGCCCTGGCGCGCGGTGGGAGCGCCGTGCAGGGCTGCCGCCAGGCTGGTCCTCTCGTCGTGCAGGACGGCGGCGAGTCCGGTCGCCGCGGCGGCGGCCCGCGACGCCGCCTCCCCCACCGTACCGGCCGCCGCGCCGCCCCGGAGGTCGGTCAGCCGGCGGGCCGCCCCGAGCGCGAGGGCCGCGCTCGCCGTCCAGTGGAAGGCCGCGTCCCCGGGCCGCAGGGGTGTGCCCGCCGCGTGGGTGGCGAAGCCCGCCGGCACGTACGCGTCGTCCAGACGGAACGGCTCCCCCGGCCCGTCCTGACCCGTACGGTCGCGGACCGCGCCCGGGTGCGCCGTGCCCGGGAGCAGCTTCGAGGAGACCACGAAGAGGTCGGGACCGGCGGCCGTCGCAGGGGCGAGCGGAAGGACCAGCCAGGGTCCCCGGGCGCCGTACGCCGGAAGGCGCCACGATCCCGACAGCCGGAAGCCGCCGTCGACCGGCCGGACCACGGGACCCTGGCCGACCCGTGCGGCGGGGACGGCGGCGGGGACGGCGGCGGGGAGCGGCGCGGCCCAGTTCCAGGAACCGGTGAACGCCTGCCAGGCCGCCGAGGGGTCGCGACAGCCGTCCGCCTCGAAGAACGCGAGCACCGTCGCGAGGGCGGTGCCGGGCCCGACCGAGGTCCGCCGGTCACCGTGGGTGGAGGTCGTCATGTGCTCAGGCAGCGCGCTCACCGGCCTCGGTTCCCGTGGTCGTCAGGACGACGTTGTCCAGCTCCTCGCCTCGTGCGTAGCGGTGCAGCTGCCGGCGCAGGAACCCGGTGGACATCGTGGGGAACGCCTCGGTGAAGGCCCCCACGTGCGGGGTGATCAGCGCGCCGGGCAGCTCCCAGAGGGGATGGCCAGGCGGCAGCGGTTCCGGGTCGGTGACGTCGAGCGCGACCCGGATGCGGCCGGCCTCCACCTCGCGGACCAGCGCACGGGTGTCCACGAGTTCGCCGCGGGCGACGTTCACCAGCAGGGCGCCGTCCTTCAGCGACGCCAGCGCGTCCGCACCGAACATCCCGCGGGTCCGGTCGGTCAGCGGCGCGCACAGCACCACCGCGTCCGCCGTGGGCAGCAGCGCGGGCAGTTCCGCCGCCCCGTGGACACGGCCGTCCGGCGTGGCGCGCGCCGTCCGGGCCACGAGGACCGTCTCGCACCGGAACGCGCCGAGCCGGGCGGCGACGGCCGCCCCCACGGCGCCATGGCCGACGACCATGACGCGCTTGCCGACCAGCGTGGGGTGGAGTCGCGGCTCCCACCTGTGCCCTGCCTGCTGGGCCCCGAACCGGTCGAGCCCGCGGCACAGGGCCAGCAGCAGGGTGAGGGCCAGCTCTGCGGTGGCCTCGCGGTGCACTCCGCGCGCGGTGGCCAGCCGCGTTCCGGGCGGCATCGCACCCAGCAGCGGGGTCATGTGGTCATAGCCGGAGCTGAGCAGCTGGAGCACCTCGAGGTTGCGCATGCCCGGCAGTACGGGACCCAGGACGCGCTCCGCGCCGGGCGCCGGCGGACCGACGACGAAGCGGACGTCCGCGGGGTCGCCGGGGAGCGGGTTCGACCCGTCCCAGAAGGCGTAGGCGAGCCCGTCAGGAAGGCCGGGGATCCGGCTTCGGTGGTACGGCAGCCAGACGGTCTTGCCGTCGTTCACGTGCATCAGCTTCTTCTCGCTCTGGTTCCGCGGGCGCCGGCGGCGGGTGCCGCCGTGCGCGGAGCGGTGGGCGTCGGGCGTCTGGGCGGGACCCGGTCCTGCCGGGCCCCGTCGACGCGGCGGGCGACGTCCCGACCGCCCCGGTCGGCCCGTGGTCGTTCCCCCACTTGGTGAACGAGCACATGTCGGGAGGAGGTTCACATGTCGACCCCCATCGTGACGATCGCCACTTCTTCCGCTCGCCGCGGGCGTGGCCGGACCGGGCCGGACCGGGCCGCGGGACCTCACGCGGGGCTCCGGCGCCGGCCGCGGTCCTGGTCGAGACCGTGTCACCGCCGTCGGCCGTCGGCCCGGGAGACGGGTGCCGGGAGTCTCGCGAGACGTCCGAGGAGCTGCGCGGTGCCGGTGAGCGCGCGTACCGCTTCCGGGTCCGGGCCCAGGTCCAGGTCCGGGCCCACCGGCCGGAGCGGCACGGACGGCAGCGACGACAACCGGCTCTCCGCCGCCTCCAGAAGCCGCTCCACGGCCGCCGACGGCGCCCCCGGAACCGGCGCCGCCGCACCCAGCGCGTCGGCGGCGTCGGCCAGCACGCCGGCCGTCAGGACCAGCGGGGAGCCGGACGGCGCCGGCCCCGCACGTCCCATCGCCGCGGCCACGCTGTGGACCTGGCGGCTCAGCGCCGTGTGCAGCGCCATCCGGCCGCGGCCCAGGCGCGGATCGTTCCCCCGCAGCAGCGGGTATCCGAGCGGCGTTGTCAACGGCAGCGACGCGAGGGCGAGTTGCTGGGTGCGCAGATCGAGCAGGCGCAGCTGCGCGTGGAGGCCGGCGGGGGCGCCGGCGGGCGGCGGGCCGGCACCGTGCCCCGTCGCGGCGCGCAGCGCGGCGGCGGCCGCGGCGAAGTACCGGCCGCGTGCGGTGTGCACGGTGTCGCGGGTGCCGGTCGGCAGGACCAGGAGGCAGGCCAGCACGCCGGTCGCCGCTCCCAGCGCGGTCTCCTCCAGGCGCAGCAGCAGGAGGCGGCCGGAGAGTTCGTGCAGCACTCCGTAGAGCTGCACCACCGCGGTCGTGGTGAAGAACGCGGTGAAGCCGGCTGAGACCTGGGCGAGGTAGATGCCGAGCGTCAGGCACAGCACGATCGCGGTGAGGACCGGCGCCGGCTGTCCTCCGATGAGTCCGGCGACGCCGACACCGGCCCCGAGGCCGAGGAGCGTGCCCAGGACGGCGCTGCCCGCCCTGGTGACGGACTCGGCGCTGGTGGCCGTGCCGGCGAAGGCGAGCAGGGCGCCGGCCACCGCCCAGTAGTAGTGGTCAGGGGACACCAACCGGCCGAGGACGACGGCCAGGGTCGCGGCCACGGCGACCTGCACCGCCTGCCGGCTCGGCAGCGACAGACCCCGCAGCCGGGCCCAGCGGCTGCGGGCGGCGACACCGCGCGCCACGGCCGAGGAGCCGGGCAGCGCGCCGAGCACCAGGGGCGCGGCGGGCGAGAAGTCCAGGGCGTCGTCGGAGGGCGGCGCGGTGCGCTCCCAGGCGGCGAAGGCGGCGAACCGAAGGGCGGCTTCGGCGAAGCGCGTCAGCGCGCGCGTGCGGGCCGCGCCGTCGGGTGCGGTGCCCGGTGCCCGCACCCGCGCGGCCAGCAGCCGGGCGCTCCGGTACTCGCGCCGCGCCAGGTGGCGGGCGATGTGCGCGGCCGTGCGCGCCTCGGCGCCGCCACCGGGGGCGAGCGCCTGGGCCGCGTCGGCCAGATCGTCGACGACACGGTGGGCCTGCAGTGTGCGCCTGCGCAGCACGCCGGCCGTCCAGTCCCCGGGCAGCGCGCCGGGCACCGCTGACCAGCCGTCGATCAGCAACGCCGACTCGGCCAGGCGCAGCTGGCGGGAGCGCAACGAGGTCAGGCTTCGCTCGTACGGCGGCTCGGCGCGCAGCAGGACCGCGCAGGCCCGTGCCACTGCCCGGGACCGGGCGCCGAAGGTCAGCTGCATGCGTCCGAGCACGCGGTCGGGCCGTACGCGCAGCACGGTCAGGGAGAGCAGCAGCGACCAGGCCGAGCTGACGGCGACGGTGGCGATCAGGGACGGGATCTGCTCGACCGTCCGGCCGAGGAAGGCCGCGAACAGGAAGCCGATCCACGCCAGGTTGCCGTAGAAGAAGAACCGCACGCCGAAGCGGCGCAGGAAGACCGAGAGGAACAGCAGGGCGACCAGGGTGGCGAGGGTGGGGCCGCTGTGTCCGCTGACGGCGGTGCTCGGCAGCATGCCGGCGAGGATGGCGACCGGGAAGAAGGCGGCGGTGCGTGCCTTCAGCAGGGGGTGCGGCTCGCCCAGCGCCGTCCACCCGGTCAGAGCGACGACGGTGCCGAGCAGCATGGCGATCAGGGTGTCCTGCGCGCCGGCTCCCACCGCCCGGCTGTAGGCGTACTCGACGCCGATCGTCGTGGCGAGGACCACGGCCGCCGAGGACGCGACCTGGAGGCGGTGGAGGCCCGGGTCGAAGGCCAGGAGACGGTCCCACGCGCGGGCGGGCCGGAGGGCGGGCGGCATGTCTCAGTAGAGTTCTTCGGCCGGGTACAGGGTGAGCATCCGCACGCACTCCACGTAGGTCCAGGTCAGGGTCAGGGTGAGCCCGAAGGCGGCCGGCCAGGACCGGTCGCGTGGCGCTCCGTGCCTGATGCCCTCCTCGACCTGGCGGAAGTGCAGGGACAGGAAGCAGGCCCCGATGGCGACGCCGACGACGCCGGTGATGACGCCGAGTCCGTTGGCGCGCAGGCCCAGGCCGTCCGCGCCCAAGAAGGGGAAGAGCATCCAGTCCGCCAGGGCGAGGAGGCACAGTCCGAGCACCGCGGCCCCGACGAAGCCGCGGAAGCGGCGCTCGACCCGCATCCAGTGCAGTCGGTGGGCGAGCAGGGTTCCGGCGGAGACGGCCATCGTGCCCAGCACCGTCTCGACGAGGAGACCCGGTGAGAGCGCGCTGGAGACCGCGCTCGACAGCACGCCGAGGAACAGCCCCTGCAACGCCGCGAACAGCAGCGTCCGGGCCGCGGACGGACGGTTCCGGTGGCGCTGGATGACCACCGCCACCGCGGCGGCCGGTCCGGTGCCGGCGGCGATGCCGTAGGACGTGGCGATGCCCGGCAGGCAGACCGGCAGCACCGTCCACGACAGCGCGGCCACGAGGAAGGTCACCCCGAGCGCCGCCGCCGCCCGCGCCACCACGTCGTCCATCGTCATCAGGTCGCCCACCGCGTACGGAAGTGCGCGGGGCTCGTCGTGGGCGTAGAGCGGATCGAGGTCCACGCCGGTCCTGATCCGGTCCCGTGCGGCGGCGACGCCGGCTCTCGGGTCCCTGGCAGCCGTCTTCTCCCCGCCGTGCCGTCGGAACTGCGGCCGGGAGAGTATCGGATTGCTGCTCGTCAGCGAACGCTGCTGTTCGACCGGCATCACGCCAGATCCCTCTTCTCCGTGTCGGATACCGCAGCCGGGGACCGGACCCCGCCGGAGCTGCCGGCTGTCTCAGACTCCCCTGGCTGACACACCTCGCGCATCAGTCACTTGACGGTGGAAAGACCGAGGTGTGCGACCGGTCGGTCAGGCAGGTGTGATGTTGTGGTTGAACCTGAACACGTTTGCCGGGTCGTACCGCTTCTTCACCGCGGCGAGCCGGTCGTAACGCTCCGCCCCGTACACCGCGCGCACTCCCGCGGCGTCGGTGGCCTCGTCCGGCGAGAGGAAGTTGACCATGTTCCGCTCCGCCGCCCACGGCGCCAGGCCGTCCACGACCCGCGCGAGGTCGGCCCGCAGCTGCTCCGCCTGGTCGGGAGCGCCCACCGCGAACCCGAACACGACATACGGCAGGCCGCGGCTCGGCACCGCGTTGGGGACCGCCGGTTCCCGGTCGAGCGCGCCGCCGAGCGCGCGGATCTCGACGTTCGCCAGGGTGCACCCCGATCGCGGGCCGGTCAGCTCCACCAGGGTGTGCGCCGTCTTCTCGGTGAAGTCGTCCAGGCACACGCTGCGGTCGACGTACGGCAGCGGGTCGACCGGGTCCAGGTGGATCTCGCCGATCGAGGTGAACGGCTTCTCCCCCAGCAGGTCGAGCAGTACCGGCGCCGCCGCGCGCAGCGGGGCGACCAGCCGCTCTCCGTCGGCCGCCGTGCCCAGGTAGCCGATCCGCAGGTGGACCACGAAGGCGCCGCGCAGCGCGGCGGGCAGCGAGGGTATGTCGGGCAGGCGCTGGATGCCCAGGGACGAGGTCATCGCCTCCTCCTGGGCCGGCAGCCAGGCGCGCCAGGCGTCCAGCACCTCCGCCAGGTGCTCACCCGCGAAGTAGACTCCGCCGCCGTAGAAGCGGGAGTGCGGGAACACCTCGAACTCGACCGCGGTCACCACACCGAAGTTGCCTTTGCCGCCCAGCAGCGCCCAGAACAGGTCCGGTTCGCTCCGCGGGGTGACGCGGCGCAGTTCGCCGTCCGCCGTGACGAGGTCCAGCCACCGCACGTGGTCGGCGGCGTAGCCGAGCGTCCGCCCCAGCAGCGGGCTCTGGCCGCCGCCCAGCGTGTAGCCGAGCACCCCGACGTCGGGCGCCGAACCCACGATCGGCGCCAGGCCGTGTTCCGCCGTCCGCGCCAGCACCTCGCGCCAGCGCGCCCCCGCCCCGACCCGCACGGTGCGCTGCCGAGGGTCGACCGAGATGTCCCGCATCCGCGACGTCGTGATCAGCAGTCCGTCCCGGGCCGGCGAGACGATCTGGTGGGCGGCGGACTTCACCGCGACCGGCAGCCCGTGCCGCCCGGCGAACAGGACCGCGGAACGAACGTCCTCCTCGCTGCCCGCCCCCACCACCACGGCCGGCCGAAGCGCGCAGGCCAGGTTGTACGTGGCGCACTCCTCCTCGTACCCGTCCGACCCCGGCTCCAGGACCGGTCCCCGCACCGACCGCCGCAGAGACGCGAGATCCTCCTGCCGCAGCTTCACGCCCGCCATGCCGGACACGTCCGCACTCATTCTGATCACAACCTCACTCGCACACGAGGCCCGCCCTGCGACGCGCGGCGCCGTTCCACGAAGCGGAACAAGGCGGGTGGCCGGCGACGAACCCTGACGACAGGGAAACGAGCCGGACACACCCCGACGTTCACCGGAACCGGCGGCCGCGTGCTCGCGGCCGCCGGAGGACTCGCGCGCGGAGACGGCCCGCGGGGTTCAGAGCACGGCGTTGTCAGCGGCGCCCGGGAAGTCGGTGCTGAAGGCGATGTCCCGGCCGGCGTCGAACTCCGTCCGCAGCTCGTCGAGCTTGACGCCGATGCGACGCTGGGCGTCGCTGCCCAGGACCACCCAGTGGCGGGGCTCCGGCGCGGTGGCGGCCTCGTAGACGGCCTCGGCGGCCCGGTCCGGGTCGCCGGGGAACATCTCCGGGGTGAGGCTGCCCATCATCGAGCGGAAGGCGCCGGCCGTGGCCGCGTAGTCGCCGATGGCCTCTCCGGAGACCCTCGTCCGGTTCTCGATGCCGGTTCGGAAGGAACCGGGCTGGATGATCATCGCGTGCAGGCCGATCGGCTCGATCTCCTGCCACAGCGCCTCGGTGAATCCCTCCAGGGCGAACTTGCTCGCGGAGTAGAAGCCGTTGGCGGGCAGGCTCGCCAGCCCGTCCATCGACGAGACGTTGACGATGACGCCGCTGCGCTGCCGGCGCAGGCCCGGAAGGACCGCCCGGGTGAGCGCGACCGCGCCGAAGAAGTTGACCTCGAACAGCCTGCGGTAGTCGTCCTCCTCCTGCTCCTCCAGCGCGCCGACGAAGTCGATCGCGGCGTTGTTGACCAGGATGTCGATGGACCCGAAGCGCTTCTCGGCGGCGAGCACCGCGGCCTCGCGGTCCGCGGCGTCGGTGACGTCGAGCCTGACCGCCAACGCGGTCTCCGGGTAGCGCGACGCCAGCTCGGTGGTGGCCTGCGTGGAGCTTGCCGTGACCACCGCCTGGTCGCCCCTGGCGAGGACGTGTTCGGCGAGGGCCTTGCCCAGTCCGCTGGAAGCGCCGGTGATGAGCCAGGTCTTGCGTGTCATGAGGTGGATCTCCTTGTGTCAGGTGAGCGGTGTTGCTCGGTGGTGTTGCTCGTGTTCGCTGCTCAGAGGCGCCGGAGCGTGTCGGGACGCACGGCGGGTGTGTCTACGCCGATGCCGGGAAGTCCGCGGCGGCGCTGGCCTCGGCCCATTTGCGGGTCTCGGCGGCGCGTGCGTCGCCTGCTTCCAGCGCCATGGTCACGGCCTGGGCGCCGAGCAGCAGACGCCGCGGCGGGTCCTGGTCGCGGACGGCGCGGATGAGGACCTGCGCGGCGCGCACCGGGTCACCGGGCTGGTTGCCGTCGTTCTCCGCCCGGTAGGCGTTCATGGCGCCGACGGTCCGCTCGTAGTCGGGACCCACCGCGTGCAGCTCCATCGACGAGCCCTGCCAGTCCGTGCGGAAAGCCCCCGGCTCCACGATGACCACCTTCACCCCGAACGGCGCGACCTCGTTGGCCAGCACCTCGGAGAACCCCTCCACCGCGAACTTCGCACTCTGGTACGCACCCATCCCCGGCGTACCGCCCACCCGCCCGCCCAGCGACGAGAACTGCACGAACGTCCCCGACCGCTGCCCCCGCAACACCGGCAGAGCCGCCCGGGTCACATTCACCACCCCGAAGAAGTTCGCCTCGAACTGCGCCCGGAAATCCTCCTCGGCCATCTCCTCGATCGGACCGCTGTTGGCGAACCCCGCATTGTTCACCACCACATCCAGCCCCCCGAACGCCTCCACCCCCACCCGCACCGCACTGTGCGCCGCCCCCGCATCCGTCACGTCCAACGCCACCGCCCGCACCCGCTCACCATGACGGACCACCAGATCCGCCAACTGCTCCGGACGACGCGCCGTCGCCACCAACCGATCCCCCGCCTCCAGCACCGCCTCCGCCAAAGCCCGCCCGAAACCCCGGGACGCACCGGTAATCAACCAAGTACTGACCATCACTGTCCTCTGTTCGTCACTGGCGTCATGAACCCGCACTCGTACGCCGCGGTCGTGAGCCGCACTTCTGCGACCTGCACTCGGCGAGCGGGGCATGTGTCTCAGTCTTGCCTCGCGGCGAACAGGACACGACAGTCGTTTGACTGGCGATGTCACGGAGCAACGTCACTCAGTCGACCGTGGAAGGCGCTGACACGCCTCAGTCATCGACATGTGTGCCGCAGCGGGGTCTCAGGGAGTGACGAGGTGCGCGCGGCACGCGACACGTGTCGGCGGGAGGCTACTCGGACAGCTTCTTGAGCTGGGCGGGCCACAGTTCGTCCAGCCGCCGGGTCCACGCCAGCGACAGCGCGTCGAAGGTCTTCGGCGTGGAGCTGCGGACCACGTTCTCGACCACGATGTGGGTACCGTCCTCGACCGCCGTGAGCAGCCACGCCTGGTACAGCTGCACCCCGCCGCCGATCCCCAGCCAGCCGAGCCGGCGAGGCGGCTCGTTCTCCCCCACGAAGACCTCGAAAGGGTGGCCGGCCCAGTGCGCCTCGAAGGTCTCGACGAAGGCGTCGGTGCTCACCTCTCGGCACTCCGGAACCCAACTCGTCCATCGGGTCACGTCGGTGAGCACGGCGAAGGCCCGCTCCGGCGGACCGTGCACGACGGCTTGGACCCGGTGGAAACTGTGGCCGTCGGCAGGTGAGAATCCAGCCGGCCAGTGGATATCCGGATGGTGGTCTCGCGTCTCGCGCATCGGAGCTTCTCTTTCAGGCTGCTGGTCAGCTGCGGTCTGACCCCAGTCTGCGGTGGAACTCGTGCGTCCGCTTACGTCATGTGACGCAGCAGGCGACGGGTGGGAGACTCGGCGGCCTTCGGCGGCGCGCTCCCCCGGGGCAGGTCCGTCGCGGTACGGCTGGGGCGTGCCGCCCGCCCGCCCCCCACGGGTCTGGGCGGACAGCACGCCGTCCTGTGGGCGCCGCCGTGGCGGGATCAGGCGCCGGGGAGCGACCAGATCTGTGCGGCGGTGCCGTTGCAGTCCCACAGCTCCAGTTGCGTGCCGTTGGTGCTCGTGGCGCCGGGGTCGTCGAGGCAGCGGCCGGAGGCGGGATTGCGGTAGCCGCCGCCGTACGGCTGCCAGACCTGGTTGCCGCCGCTGTTGCAGTCCCACAGCTCCACCGGCGAGCCGTTCGCGGTGCCCGCACCGGTCACGTCCAGGCACTTGCCGTTGATCGTCAGGGTGCTGCCGTTGCCGGTCCACTGCTGCGCCGGAGTGCCGTTGCAGTCCCACAGGTCGGCCTTGGTGCCGTTCGCCGAACTGCCCGCGAAGTCGTCCAGGCACTTGCCCGCCACACCGGAGGTCACCGGACCCGTACGACCCGACGAACCGCTGCCGGGGCCCTTGTTGTAGACGGCGACGTAGTCGATGTTCATCTGCCCGCCGGAGACGGTCGCGGCGTTGGGGCCGCCGCCGAAGGCGTCGGGGAAGCCGCCGCCCATCGCCAGGTCGTAGATGATGAAGAACGGGTGGTCCACCGCGTTCGCCCAGGTGGTGGCGTCCACCTGGTTGGCGTTGACGGTGAAGTAGTTGGTGCCGTCGAGGTACCAGCGGATCTGCTCGGGCGAGACCGACCGGTCGATCTGCACCGCGTAGGTGTGGTAACCGGTCTGGCAGCCGCCGCAGGCGCGCTCGCCGCTGCCGATGCCGGTCGACTCGTTGCAGGGGCCGCCGGGGTTGACCCCGCAGTGCAGCGTCCCGAAGACCGAGCTGCGGGAGTTGATGTCCTCCAGGATGTCGACCTCGCCCGAGGCCGGCCAGGTGGTGCCGGTCCGCAGCGTGGAGCCGAGCATCCAGAACGCCGGCCAGTACCCGGCCCCGTTGCCCGTGCTGAGGTTGCCTGCTGGATCGACGACTGCATCATGACCACGCCGCCGGGAGGTGCCCCGTACGTGGCGGCCTGCGTCTCGATCCGGCCCGAGGTCCAGCCCGCACGCGGGTCACTGCCGCTGTGCAGCGCCTTGAGCACCAGATGGCCGCTGCCGTCCTGGTAGACGTTGGACGTGCTGCTGGTCATCGTCTCGATCTCACCGGTGCCGAAGCTGCTGCCAGGACCGGTGTCGTACTTCCAGTTCCCGCCGTCGACCCCGCTGCCCGCACCTCCGTTGAAGTCGTCGCTCCACGTGGTCGTGAAGCCGGCCGGCGGACCCGGCACCGCGGCGGGCGCCGCGCCGCGGGCAGCGGCGCCCGCTCCCGGTGAGGAGGACGCCTGGGGGCTGGTGGCACTCGCGCCACCGGCGATGCCCAGCGTCGCCGCCGTCACCGCTGCCACCGCCAGGGCGGTCCAGCCACGCCGGCGACGGTGCCGGGGCGTTCGTCTCAGGGCCATCTGCTTCTCCCTTTCGTGGGGGGGTGTACTTCTGGAACTGCCGCGACCGGGCGGGGCCCGTCGTCGCTCGATCCGCCGGGGAGCGGGAGTGTCCGGGCCGCTCCCCGGCGGCGCACCGTGCCGCTAGGGCAGGTTCCAGCGCTGGTTGGCGCCGCCGTCGCAGGTCCAGAGGTCGAGCTGGGTGCCGTTGGTGGTGTTGAAGCCCGGGTCGTCCAGGCACTTGCCGGAGGCCGGGTTGAGCAGGCTGCCGTTGGCGCCGGGCTGCCAGACCTGGTTGCCGCCGCCGTTGCAGTCCCACAGCTCCACCAGCGAACCGTTCGCCGTACCGGCGCCCGTCACGTCCAGGCACTTGCCGTTGATCGTCAGGGTGCTGCCGTTGCCGGTCCACTGCTGCGCCGGGGTGCCGTTGCAGTCCCACAGGTCGGCCTTGGTGCCGTTCGCCGAACTGCCCGCGAAGTCGTCCAGGCACTTGCCCGCCACACCGGAGGTCACCGGACCGGTCCCGCCGGACGAACCACCGCTGCCGGCTCCGGTGAAGGCGCCCAGGCCGTTGGGCGTGCCCAGGCCGGTGGGGCCGTCGTAGCCCGACCCCGCGTTGCACAGGTAGGACGCGCCGCACGAGCCGTTGGAGCCCGACGTGATGTCGTTGAGGCTTCCGGCGTGGGCGTACAGCACCGACGCCGCCGGGTCGGAGGGGGCTCCGGCGAGCGCGTAGACCGAGGCGATGATCGGGGCGGACGCGCTCGTGCCGCCGACCACGAACCAGCCGCCGGCCCCGTAGGTGTCGTAGACCGCGACTCCGGTGCCGGGGTCGGCGACCGCCGAGACGTCGGAGACGCTCCGCCCGGCGCAGCCGGTGTCGTGCTGCCAGGACGGCTTGGCCTCGTACGACGAGCAGCCCGAGCCGGCGCCGGACCATGCCGACTCCGACCACCCTCGCCCGCCGGCGGAGCTCTTCCTCAGCGAGGTGCCGCCCGCCGCGATCACGTAGCGGGAGGTGGCCGGGAAGCCCGTCCCGTATCCGTCGTCGCCGGAGCTGGCGACCTCCACCACACCGGGGTGGTTGTAGTAGGAGTCGGCGTTGCCGGCGCTGTCGCCGGTGCTCCAGCTGTTGGAGATGAAGTGCGCGCCGAGCGAGACCGCGGTGTTCTGCGCCCCGTCCAGGTCTCCGGACTCCACCACCAGGATGTGGCACAGCGGGCAGACCGCCGAGATCATGTCGATGTCCAGCGACGCCTCGGTGCCCCAACCGGAGTCCGGCGCGGGATAGTTGCCCTGCTGACCACTGCCGTTGACCTTGCGGAAGCAGCCGTTCGCGGTGGTGCAGGCCGGAAGTCCGTACTGCGACCGGTACGTGGCCAGGTCCGACTCGAGGTTGGGGTTGTCCGCCAGCTCCGTGACGGCGACCGTCGCCCCGCCTCCCTTCGACGCCGCGGCCGAGGCGATGGCGTAGGCGCTGCGCAGGTCCGAGGGGCCGTATCCGGAGGGGGTCGCGAGAGGGGCGAGCGCGTTCTCGCGCACCGCGTGGACGTCCGTGCGTATCAGGGAGAGGCAGACCGGCGATCCCGGGTGCAGTGGCTTCGCACACGATGCCGGTGTGCTCGTCGCCCGGCCGCCCGTGGCAGCCTGGGGAGAGGCGTCGGCGTGGGCGACGGCGGGGATCACGAGGGCGATCCCGGCCGCCGCGACCGATGCCGCCGCCCTTCTGAGGAGGTGTCGCATGAGTTTTCCGCCTGTCGGCAAATCATGACCGGGGCATGCCACGCCAGCCGCGAGGGGAGGCTGGTGCGCGGCGAACTCCCCGGATCTGGGGGGGATGGGGGAAGCGGGGGGACGCTCAGCCGGCGGTCAGCCGGAAGGACTGGTTGGAGCCGCCGTTGCAGGCCCACTGCTCGACGAGGGTGCCGTCGGCGGTGGAAGCGCCGGTGATGTCCAGGCATTTGCCGCTGGCCCGGGAGACGAAGCGGTAGCTGCCGTCGGACTGCGCCACCGGCTGCCACTGCTGGTTGGCGCCGCCGTCCCGGCTCCAGGTGTCGAGCGCGGTGCCGTCGGCGGTGGAGGAGGCCGGGTCGTCGATGACCTGGTTGGCGGCGGCGGAGTTGCGGTTGGTGATCACGTAGTAGCCGCTGTCGGTGGGGCTGAACTGCCACTGCTGGTTGGCCTGGCCGCCGCACGTCCACTGCAGCAGCGGGGTGCCGTTGGCGGTGCCGGCACCCGAGGCGTCGACGCACTTGCCCGAGTTGGCGTTGACCAGCTTGTACCAGGCCGAGGTGTCGACCGGCCCGGACGGGCCGGTGCCCCCGCCTCCGGTCAGCGGGTCGAGGGTGATCGACGCGGACTGCGGACTGTCGTCGTGGACCAGCGACTCGTGGTTGCCCACGTCGTCGAAGGCGAAGGCGTAGGCGTTGCCGTCGGCCATCTGCGCGTGCAGGTACTTGGCGTAGAAGTTGGTGTCCGCGTCCTGGTAGAAGCCCGCGGCGCCGGTGTCGGGCTGGTTGGGGTTGGTCAGCAGCGTGGTGCGGTTGTAACCCGCGCACAGGGTGCGGGAGATCGGGCCGCGTACGAGGTCGTTGGGGGCGTCCAGGAGCTTGTAGCAGCCGAAGATGCTGTCGGAGTCGGGCTTCTGGAAGCTGGTGACGACCGCGCCCGAGCCGTCGGTGAAGTTCATCGTGTTGCCGGAGACCCGCCCGTAGTAACGGGTGTTGGGCTGGTCGGTGAAGGGCGTGACGGTCAGCGTCGAGGAACTGTACTTCGACCACACGCGGTTGACGTAGTCGTCCATCTGACTGGCCGGCAGGGCGCCGTTCTCGATGCCGTGGCCGGGGTTCAGGGCGCGCAGCACCGTGCCGTCCGAGCGGGTCTGGACGAGGTTCCCCCAGCCGCCGGCCTGCGCCCGAAGGGAGTTGAGGAAGGCGTTGTAGCCACCGGCCTTGAGGGTGCCGGTGGTCTTGGTGCCGCTCGAGCCGGAGACGCCGACGGTGTAGGGGACCGAGAACATGTCGACCTGGGTGCTGTTGATCCACAGCCCGCTGTCGTTGAGGGTGTACTCGGTCCAGTCGAAGAGGATGTTGTGGTTCGGGTCGGACGGGTTCTGCACCGCGGGCTGCACCAGGCCGCCGGTGGTCAGCCGGAAGTCGAGCTTCTGGCCGAAGGAGAAGTAGATCCGGCCGGAGAACTTCGGGATCCGGAGGGTCATGGACCGCCCGTTCGCCGGGCCGGCGATCGACGCGTCCGGCGCCGGGGTCGGCGGATTGCCGCCCGCCGGCCAGGCGTGGAAGGCGCCGCCCGCGTCGGCCCAGCCCTGCCGGCCGCTGGAGAGCTGGGTCCCCAGGTCGTAGATGTAGATCTGGTCGCTGCGACCGGAGTTGTTGGTGTAGGTCAGCGGGATCGTGTCGGGTACCGCCGCGTGCGCCGCGGGTGCGGCCGCGAGCGCCGTCACTCCGGCCGCGGCGAGCGCCGCCGCGAGGAACGCTGTCAGAGTTCTCCGTGCCATGAGCACGTTTCTCCTCCTGGTGGGGGGATGGGGCTTCTTCCGCGGATGCGGGCCGGCCGGGACGGGGCACGCCCGCCGTCCGGGCCGAACCGCATGCCGCGTCCGGCGCCGTGGGGGAGCCGGAGGGGGTGCCGCACGCCGGCGGGGAGCCGTGTCACAGCCGCGCCGGGTCAGCGTCGCGCCGTGTCACCGTGGCGTGCGGCACAAGGTGTGCCGTGGGTGCGTGCCGGTCACGCCCCCGGGGTGGACCACTGCTGGTTGGCGCCGCCGTTGCAGTCCCAGATCACCGCCTGCGTGCCGTCGGTGGCGGAGGCGGCGGGGTCGTCGAGGCAGCGGCCGGAGACCGGGTTGCGGTAGCCGCCGTTGTACGGCTGCCACTGCTGGTTGCCGCCGCCGTTGCAGTCCCAGATCTCGACCTTGCTGCCGTTGGCCGTCCCGGCCCCGGTCACGTCCAGGCACTTGCCCAGCGCGCGCAGGGTGCCGTCGGGCACCGCCGTCCAGGACTGGGCGCCGGTGCCGTTGCAGCCCCAGATCTGGGCGGCGGTGCCGTTGGCGCTGCTGCCGGTGTTGACGTCCAGGCACTTGCCGGCGACGCCGGACCTGACCGCACCGCCGACGGCGACCGGGGCTTTGAGCCACCCGGCGCTGTCCGCGGCCTGGATGCCGGCGTTGAAGGCGTCGGCCATCTTGCTGAACCCGTTGTCGTTGGGGTGCAGCGCGTCGGAGAGGTCGGCCGCGGTCAGGGCGCTCATGTCGACGAGGCGGACGTGCTTGCCCGCCGCCTGCTTGGCCTGGACGATGCCGGGGAGCTTGGCGTTGAAAGCCGGCCGCAGCGGCTCCTCGTTGCCGCTGGTGGAGACGATCAGCGTGCCGACCAGCACCGTCGCGTCGGGGGCGTCACGGTTGATCTGGTCGATCAGGGCGCTGAGCCGGTCGGGGGCGGTGGGGGTCTGGTAGAGCCCGTTCAGGTCGTTGGTGCCGATCTCCAGGGTGACCACGTTCGGCCGGTACTGGGCCAGGACCGAATCGGCGATGCCGGCGATCTGGTCGATCCGCCAGCCGGAGTGGCCCTCGTTGTCCGGGTCGGACATCGGGCCGTTGCGGCCGGAGCCGACGAAGTCCAGGGCGTGCCCCTCGGCTGCCAGCTGGTTCCACAGGAAGCCCCGGTAGCTGTTGCCCGACGGGCTGCCGACGCCCCAGGTGATCGAGTCACCCAGCGGCATCACCCGCAGGGTCGCGGGCGCCGCGGCGGCAGGCGTGCTCGCCCCGGCGGCCGGAGCGTTCGCCGCGGCGGCCACCGCGGGCAGCGCCGCCCCCAGGCCGAGCGCGGCTGCCATCGCCGCGATCAGTCCTGCTCTGTAGATCCTCATCTGTCCGTCCTCGTGGGTGGGGGGTGGGAGGGTGCGGGAGTCGGTCGTCCGGGCTCGCGCCATGACCTCGGTGGGGTCGTCGAGGCACAGACCCGAGACAACGTTGTCAAAAGTGGGAGCAGTCACCCCCTGGCGGCCGCGAGGGCGCACCTGGACGCCACGCGACCGTGCCGGCCGGCGCGGCGGCGGGCGCCACGAGGCCGGGCGTGACCGGCCCCGGGCGCGGCGGGAGGACCGCCGGCGGAAGGCGCCGCCGTTTCGTCATCACAGCTCCAGATGGGGGTCGCCGGCGCTGCCACGGGACCGGTGGGGGTCAAGTGACGCCTAGCAAAGGGGAGTTCTCCAACATCTGTCAACGCAATCGACCGAAGTTGCGAACAGATGCAAACAGACATCGGAGCAACACGGCGGAGACGGCGCGGCCGCACTCCGGCAACGAGGGGCGGCGCCGGTCCCCGTACGCCGGACGCCCCGCCTCCACGTCTCGCCGGCCGGCACCGCGGGCGCCGGCTCGCTCCACCAGCGGAGGGACCGCACCGCGCCCGAGGAGGCGGCCGCCGGAGGCCGCACGTCCCCCGGCCGGCGCGGCAGGCGCGCGGACGGCGCGGCCGGAACCGGCAGGTGCGACCGAGTGATCCGACCATAGTCCAGACCATTGACGGCATTCCCGGGCCCTCGCTAACTTCCTGTGAGAGCGCTCTCCGGTCCGGCCGGGTCCCCGCGCCGAAAGGGCCGGAGATGCCCCGCCCCTCGTTTCCCCACCGCTGCCCATGCCCTCATTCTGACAACGATGTCTTCCCCCGTTCCCCTTGCTGTCGCGACGTCAGGACTCCCGCCGGGCGCTCCCGTTCGGCGGCATGGTCCGGCACCGGCAGCTCCGCGGCCTCGGCACTCCCCCACTCGGCGGGCGCACCCACCGCGGCGCCCGCCGGCCCCTCGCGCATCAGGAAGGTGAAGAAGGTTCATGAGGAGATCGAGCGGAATTCCGGCGCTGGCGCTGCTGGCCGCCCTGGGCGGCTCCTGGGCCGGCACGTCGCCCGCACACGCGACGGACGGCCGGTCGGCAGCGTCGTCGACGTACGCGCAGGCCGCAGCCGCCGTACCCGCCGCTGCGGCGGCGCAGAGCATCCCGCTGCGTGTCGAGCCGCTGGGGGACTCGCTGACCTACGGCTCCCACAGCAGCACCGGAAACGGCTACCGGGGCCCGCTGTGGAACGAGTTGACCGGTGAGGGCTACCGGCTGGACTTCGTCGGCTCGGTCCGCGAGGGCACGATGGCCGACCCCGAGACCGAGGGCCACCCCGGCTGGCGGATCGACGCCATCCAGGGCCTCGCCGCAACGGTGACCACGAACCGGCCCAACGTCGTGACGCTGATGGCGGGCACCAACGACCTGGTCCAGAACCACGATGTGGCAAGCGCCCCGGCCAGGCTCAGCACTCTGATCGACACCGTGCTGTCCGACGACCCCGGCGTGACCGTGGTGGTCGCCAACCTCATCACCTCCACCGACGCCGACGTCGCAGCCGCGGTCCCGGCCTACAACAAGGCCGTCGCCGCTCTCGTCCAGTCGAAGCAGGCCGCCGGCAAGCACGTCGGGTTCGCCGACATGAGCGCCGTGACCACGTCCGACCTGGCCGACCCCTACCACCCCGGCGACCCCGGCTACCAGAAGATGGCCGACGCCTGGAACAAGGGCATCCAGGCCGCGGCCGCGGCCGGCTGGATCGCTCCTCCCGCCTCCGTCGGCGCTCCCGCCGCGGGCGCCACCGGTCAGATCGGCTCCGGCGTCAGCGGCAAGTGCCTGGACGTCGCCGCCGGCAGCAGCGCCGACGGCACCGCCGTCCAGCTGTGGGACTGCAACCACTCCGGCGCACAGACCTGGACGGTGTACTCCGACGGCACGCTGCGGGCACTGGGCAAGTGCCTGGACGCCACCGGCGGCGCCACCGCCAACGGCACGAAGGCGCAGCTCTACAGCTGCAACGGCACCGGCGGCCAGGTCTGGCAGGGGTACAGTGGCGGCTTCGTCAACCTCGCCTCCGGCCGGTGCCTGGACGACCCGAACACCTCCACCACCAACGGCACCCAGGTCGCGCTCTGGGACTGCAACAGCGGCGCCAACCAGCAGTGGGCTCCCCCCGGCGTCGGACCGGTCACGTCGAGCGTGGCGGGCAAGTGCCTCGACGACAACGC
This sequence comes from Actinacidiphila polyblastidii, assembly GCF_036353415.1. Taxonomy (NCBI): domain Bacteria; kingdom Bacillati; phylum Actinomycetota; class Actinomycetes; order Kitasatosporales; family Streptomycetaceae; genus Actinacidiphila; species Actinacidiphila polyblastidii. The sequence goes on along the minus strand of NZ_JAZEWV010000009.1, from coordinate 149,153 downwards.
CGACTCCAACGTCAACGGCACCAAGGCCGACCTGTGGGACTGCAACAGCACCGCGGCCCAGCAGTGGGTCGTGCACAACGGCGTCGTGCAGGCCAGCGGGATGTGCCTCGACGTCGTCGGCGCCGGCACCGCCAACGGCACTCTCGTCGATCTCTGGGACTGCAGCGGAACCCCCAACCAGACCTGGCAGCCCGGCGCGAACTCCACGCTGGTCAACCCGGCGTCGGGCAAGTGCCTCGACGACCCCAACACCTCCACCGCCAACGGCACCCAGCTGGAGATCTGGGACTGCCACGGCGGCGCCAACCAGCAGTGGGCGCTGTCCGGCAGGTGAGACGGTCGTCCCGTCGTCGACGGTCGGGGTCCCCCACCGACTCGACCGGCGCGCGGACGGCGGGCGGCGGACGGCGAACGGCGGACAGGCGGTGTGCGCCGCGGCCCGGCCGAGGACACACCTCGGGCAGGCCGCGGCAGCCGTGGAACCGGGGTCCCGGGTCCCGGGTTCCGGGTTCCGGGTTCCGGGTTCCGGGTTCCGGGTCCGCCGGCGGGTCGCTACGCGGCGACCACCCGATAGCTCAGCATCGCCCAGGGAAGATCGCCCTGGGCCAGCGACCCTGTGCGCCACGCGGTCGGGCCGCTGCAGCCGGCCCCGGAGTAGAGCTCCAGGGAGGCCGAGCCCGAGACGATCTGGACCGAACGGGCCGGACTCGCCGGCGTGTGGCAGGAGCCGAGGTCGCCGAGGTCGACCCGCGTGACCGTGCCGCTGCCGGTGGTGCCCGAGTAGAGGAACGCACCTTCCTGCAGCGGTGGCCACCCCGCGGCGTCCGCCGTCCCGGCGCCCAGGCCGATCAGGGCTGCGGCCGTGACGGCGACAGCGGCCGCGCTTCGGGGGGCGATTCTGGGTGTGCGCATGCTACCCACCTTCTTCTGTGCGTGGCGGCATCGGAGGAGGCAGCGGTCCACGACATGTGCGGCGACCGCGCCCGGATGAGATATTTGCATCGTCAACCAAGCGTCGGAAGTGCCAATCCGGCCACACACATGCCGGTACCCGCCCACGGGGGCATGCACATACGTGTCGGACAGCTCGTACCGGGGTGCGAACCCGCGCGCGCCCATGCCGCAGGATGCGCGAATCGGCGATCCGTCCCGTTTGGTACCGTCACATCATGGTTGACGAGTCTGACCCGGCACAGGTGCCCGCGACATTGCGGCAGAGGATCATCCAGGCCGCCGCAGGACTGCTGGAGGAAAGCGGGCTGGAGGCGGTCTCGACGCGCGCGGTCGCGGCGCGCGCGGGAGTTCCGCCGCCCACGATCTTCCGGACCTTCGGCGACAAGGACGGACTGCTGGAGGCCGTGGGCGAACACGGCTTCCGGATGTACCTGGACGCCAAGCTGCGGCTCGCCTCCATCGAGGACCCGGTCGAGCAGTTGCGCGCGGCCTGGGACCTGCAGGTCAGGTTCGGGCTGGCACATCCGGGCTATTACACGCTGGTCTACGGCCAGGCGCGCTCCGGGTACCTGCCGCGAGCCGGCCGGCAGGCCGTCGACGAACTGCGGCGTATGGTCACGCGAGTGGCCGCCGCGGGGCGGCTGCGGATGAGTGTCGAACGAGCCGCCGACGTCATGCACTCCGTGGGTGTCGGCACCATCATCACGATGATCAGCGTTCCCGAGGAGTCGCGCGACCTCGTGGTGTTCGACATCGCCCGCGAACTCGTGATCGCGGCCCTCACCACCCCGCCCGGGGACGGGCCCCCCGCCGGGAAGGACGAGGAGGACGCCGCCCTGGCGAGCAGCGCGATGGAGCTGCGCGCGGCGCTCGACCGCCGCGGCGCACCCGCCCTCAGCACCGCGGAGCAGCCTCTGCTCGTCGAGTGGCTCAACCGCCTCGCGGACACCGTGCCGGACCGGCCGGCCCCTGTCCGGGGACCCGGCGACGCGGCGGTCCGGTAGCCGCGGCGCCGTCCGCGGTCCGCAGCGAGGCGTCGGGGGCGCGGTCGCCTGCCGGGGCGGTCCCCTCCGCCTCCCGGCGGGAGCCGTAGAGGCACCCCACGACTCACACGTATGTCAACCGGCATCCGTTCACGACAGCTCGAATCCCAGTTCCCGGGCGGCCTCCTCGGGGGTGGGGTGTGACCAGCGCTCCGCCACGGCCTCGTTGCTGGACAGCGAGCGCAGCCGGGCCACGTCCAGGTAGAGGGTGCCGTCGAGGTGGTCGGTCTCGTGCTGCACGATGCGCGCCGGCCAGCCGGTGAGCACCTCGTCGAGCGCGCGCCCGTGCTCGTCCTGCCCGCGCAGCCGCACCCGTGCGTGGCGGGCCACCACCGCCTGCCAGCCGGGCACGCTCAGGCAGCCCTCGAAGAACGCGGCCCGCGCCTCGCCCTCCGGCTCGTATACGGGGTTGAGCAGCACCCGGAAGGGCAGCGGGGTGCGCCCTCGCGCGTCCATCACCTCCTGTGGCCCGCTCGCCGGGTCCTCGACCACCGCGATCCTCAGCGGGATTCCGACCTGCGGCGCGGCCAGTCCCACACCCGGGGCCGCGTGCATCGTCTGCCGCAGCGCGGCCACGAACCGGCTGAGCAGCGCGGGGCCGAGCTGCCCGTCGTACGGCGCGGCGCCGGCGCGCAGCACGGGATCGCCCGCGGCGACGATGGGCAGCGGGCCGTCGGCCGCGAGGAGTTCCTCGACGCGCTCGGCCAGGTGCGTGTGTGTCTGTGAGTCGGTCATGGGGCAAGCCTGCCAGCCGCCGCACCCTAGTTCGACGGTATCTAAGATTTCGGATCGTTGATTCGATCGCTGGTACGCTCAGTTGCGGATCGCCGATTCGCAAACGATGGGATGACCCGTGTCTTCACGGAAACCTGCTGACGACGGCATCGTCAGCGGCGGCGGAGCGGCCGGGTGCGTGCTCGCTTCGCGCCTGGCCGAGAGCACCGCCGAGCTGACCTTGGACATCGAGCGCGTCCTGGGCGTCTCCGCCCGGCAGCCGGTCAGGGCCACCTTCCGGTTCGATCCGGACCACCCCCTGATCGTGACCGCGGAACTCCTCGTCGAGGGCGGACCACGCGTCCTGTGGCGCATCGGACGAGACCTCCTCACCCAGGGGCTCCACTCCATGAGCGGACTTGGCGACGTCCAGATCTGGCCCTCCTGCCTCCACCGCAGAACGACCGCGCGCCTCCGCCTGACCTCAGGCGACATGGCAGCCCTCTTCGAACTCCCCCTCCCCCCGCTCGCACAGTGGCTGGAGCACACCTACCAGGCCGTCACCACCGAACACGCACTGGCCGCGATCGACTGGGACCTCGCCACCACCGACCTCCTCCAGCACCCCGCACCCGGCACCGACACCGATCCTGACTGAGGCCGCCACCCGGTCCGGCCGGCCGGCCGACGCGAGGGACGCGTCCGGACGGCCTGAGCGTGAGCGTGTGGCGGATCAGTAGAGGGGGACACCGGGATCGAACCCGAAGCGCACCCGTCCGACGACCTCGAAGAGGGCGGCGGCGTGGTTGCCGTGCTGGAGTGCCACCATGCCGTCACGGAAGAGCCGCTCCATGGGGTTCTCGCGGAAGATCGAGGACTGCTACGCCGCGGAACGCATGGATCGGTCCGGCGTCGGTGCGCGTCGGTCCGGCCGGGCCAGTCCGGCCGGGCCAGTCCGGCCGGGTCAGTCCGGCCGGGTCAGTCCGGCCGGGTCAGTCCGGCCGGGTCAGTCCGGCCGGGTCAGTCCGGCTGCGTCAGTCCTGGCCGGTCCGGCGCAGCACGTCGCGCAGGGCCACCCGGGAGGCGATACCGAGCTTCGGGTAGATCTGGTAGAGGTGGGTGCCGACCGTGCGGTGCGAGATGAACAGGCGCTCGGCTATCTGCTTGTTGGTCAGACCGGTCGCGGCCAGCTCGGCGATCTCGCGTTCCTGCGCGGTGAGGGCTGCCGTGGGGCCGTCGGCGTGCGGGACGACCCGCCCGGCCGCGCGCAGCTCCTTGCGTGCGCGCTCGGCCCAGGAGGAGGACCCCAGCGTCTGGAAGGTCGTCATCGCGGCTGTCAGCGGGCCCATGGATTCGGACAGCGCCCGCGCCCTGCGCAGCCGTTCACCCTGGGCCAGGCGCACCCGTGCCTGGGCGAACGGCCACCGGTCGGTGTCCGGTGCGGCGAGCGCCTCGGTGAACAGGCGGGCCGCCTCGGCGTCGTCCTCCGTCACGAGGGCCTCGGCGCCGGCGGCCAGCAGCCCGAGGCGGGGGGAGAGCCCGGCGACGTTGCTCTCGCGCAGGGCGCGCACGTGTGCGACCGCCTGAGAACGCCGGTCGGTGCGCACCGCGGACTCCACCAGGTCGAAGAACACCCACGTCGCGTGGGCGACGTAGGGCGCGAAGACGCCGGCCGGGCTGACCGCGTTGACACGGCCGAACGCCGCGTCGAAGTCGCCGTCGGCGATGTCGGCGAGGGCGTGCACCTCGCGGGCGCCGTGGACCGCCTCATGGATGCCGCGGGGCGCCGCCCAGTTCGTCATCGCGTCCGCGAGCGCGTGGGCGGTGTCGGTGTCGCCCCGGGACGCGGTCACCAGGCCCTTGGAGTACTGGAAGAACCAGGTGCAGACGGTGTATCCGGACTCCGCGCACAGCGTCAGACCCTCGTCCGACAGTTCCAGGGCCTCGTCCCACCTGCCCCGGTGGTAGTCGTCCACGCTCAGGTGCAGCAGTGCGCCGATGTGCCGGCGTACCGGGCCGCCCTCGCGTCCCTGCCGGACCAGCCGCCAGGACGCCTCACGGACCGCCGACAACCGGTCCGGGTACAGCGCGGCCGTGCCCACCCGGACGACGCGGGCGGGGTCCGTCTCCTTCGTCGCGCTGTCGATGATCTCGTCCAGCTCGCGCAGGGTCGCCGGGTCGGCGCGGGCCGGGTCGCCCCAGGTGCCGGCCGCCACCAGCAGCAGCCGCGGAGGGGCGGGGCGCATCCGGGAGACGGCCGCGTAGTAGGGCGTCCACAGCTCCTCGCGCGCACCGTAGTTGCACAGCAGCTGCAGGAAGTGCAGGGCGTCGAGGAGCGCCGGGTCCTCGGCGTCGTAGCCGTGGTCGCCCTGCTCGATGGCGCCCACCAGGAGGCGGTGGGCCGTCGCGAGGTCCCCGTCGCTGTTCAGCACGAGCTGCACCGCGGCGGTCGCGGAGCGCAGCGAGGCACCGTGCCCGGGGTCCGCGCGCCACGCGTCCTCCAGCAGCAGCGACGCGCTGCGCAGCGCGCCGATCGCCTCGGCGCCCACATACGCGGCCTCCGACAGCCGGCGCGCGCGGTCGGTGTCCAGCGGGCTGAGGTCCGCCGCCCGGGTCAGCGCCGCGATCGCGGCGACCGCGTCGCCGCGGTCGAGGATGCGGCGCGCCGTCCGCTCCAGCAGGACGGCCACCTCCTCGTCGGGCTGCAGCGTCGCCTCTCCCAGGTGCCAGGCCCGTTGCTCCGGCTTGTCGCCGAGGACCCGCGCCAGGGCGCGGTGCGCCGCGCGCCGGCTGCTGCTGGTGGCCGTCTCGACGACGGCCGACATGATCAGGGGGTGCCGGAACACCAGGCGGCGGGGGGACTCCTCCACCCGCACGAGCCCGTCCTGCTCGGCGGCGTCGAGATCGCGCAGGTCGGTCTCGCCGTCCATCTCCCGCGCGGCCGAGGACAGCACGCCGAGGTTGCCGGTGCCGTCCAGGGTGGCGAGCAGCAGCAGGGTGCGGGTCGAGGCGGGCAGCGAACGGACGCGGGAGACGAACAGCGACTGCAGGTGTTCGCCCAGCGGCAGTACGGCCGGCAGCACCTCGCGGGCCCGGCGCTGGTCGGCTCGCAGCGCGCCGGGGAGTTCGAGCAGGGCCAGCGGGTTGCCCCGCGCGGTGTCCAGAAGGCGGCGGCGCACCGGGTGCGCCAGATCGGGAAAGCGCAGGTCGACGAGGTGGGCGGCGGCTTCCGCGTCCAGGGCGGGCAGCACGTAGGACGGCACTCCGCTGCCGTCGAAGAAGCTGCCGACGCCGGTGCGGGAGGCCGCGAGGAACCGGACGCGGTCGCCGGACGCCCGCCGGGCGACGAAGCCGAAGACGGCGGCGCTCGCCCGGTCCACCCAGGGAAGGTCGTCCACGATGAGCAGTACCGGGCTGTCTTCTGCCGCCGACCGGAGCAGGGCCAGTGCGGCGTTGCAGACGACCAGGCGCTCCGGCGGCGGACCGGCCCCGAACCCCAGGGCGACGCTCATGGCCTCCCTGCTGTGGGCGCTCAGCCGGTCGAGGATGCCGTGCAGGGGCAGCAGGATCTGGTTCAGCGCCGCGTAGCTGACATCCGCCTCGAACTCGGCGCCCGCGGCGCGCAGCACGCACGTTCCGCTCGTGGCGGCCGCCGCGGCCACGGCGTCCAGCAGCGCGGATTTGCCGACGCCGGGGTCCCCGGAGAGCAGGAGGGCGCCGTCCGCCTGCCGGCCGAGCAACTCCCGGACACGTCCGAGGTCACGGTCCCGCCCCACCAGGGAGTCGGCGGAGCCCGTGCCCGGCGGGTCAGCGAAGTGTGCCATCTGCGTTCCTCCATGAGTGCTCTGCCATTGTAGGAACGCAGACGTCCGTTCCGTGCTGCCGACATGGAGGCCGGCGGGAGGCCTGGCGCTCTCCTCAGCGCTCTGAGGCGGCGGGTCCGGCGGGGCGGCGGTAGGCGCCGTACCACCAGATCCGGGCGAGCTCGCGGGCGAAGACGGTGTCGCCGCTGCCGTCGTCCACCCGGATGTGGTGGGCGATCGCCTGGGCGCCTCCCCAGACGATGATCCGGCTCGCGGCGACCGCGTCGAGGTCGGCGGGGGCCGAACCGGCGGCCTGCTCCGAGAGGAGGGTGCGCAGCACCGTCTCGTCGAACCCTTCGAGGTCGGCGGTGTAGAAGTCGCCCACCGCGGACTCGTAGGCCGCCGCCTCCCGGACTGCCGTGAGCACGCCCTGGTGGGCGCGGTGGATCTTGATGACCTCCTCGAAGAACCCGGCGAACCGCTCGGCCCCCTCCACCTCGCCTGCCGGCTCCCACAGCCGCGCCAGCGCCAGCAGCGACGCCCGCAGGTCGTCGGTGAGGCAGACGAGGACGTCCGGCTTGCCGGGGAAGTGCGCGTAGAAGGTGGCACGGGACACGCCCGCCTCCTCCAGGATCCGCTGGACGCTGATCTCGGAGTACGCCTCGCCGGAGTCGAGCAGCCGCTGCAGCGCGGAGATCACCTGGGCCCGGGTCGCGGCCGAGCGCGCGGCGTGATGATCGGCCTGGCGTCGGGTCACCGGTCTCATCGGGCGCCTTCTCTCTGTCGTCTCACGCGGACCGGTTCGCGGCCTCGCACCGGCGGCGGGGAGGTGCGGCCCGCGGTGTCAGTTCATCAGAAGCCCGTCCTCCGCTCCCCGCCAACCCCCGGTCCCGGCAGGTCCCGGTCGGCCCCGGTCGGGGGCTCGCACGACAGACCGCCGAGGCGCGCGGCCGGCCGCGCGCCTCGGCGGTCGCCGCGTCAGCGCACCACGGAAAGGGCGTGGTCCCACAGCCGGTCCGCGGCGTCGGGGTCGACCGACCACTTCGCGACGCCCGCCATCACCTCGGGCCCTCCGTCGACGACCTCAGCCTCCTGGTTGTCCTCGAAGTACCGCCCGGTCACACCCTTGACCAGCGGCGATGCCGCCAGCAGCACGGTGGTGGCGGCGCCCTGGGCCGGGGTCTTGAAGTAGTCGGGGGTGACGAGATCCCCCTGCTCGTCCATCGCGCCGAGGGACTGCATGGTCGCCTGGTCGAGGTGGCGCGTCAGGTTGGTGTGGATCCAGCCGGGCGCGCACGCGTTGGCGGCGATGCCGTCCTGCGCCCAGTGCCGGTCGATGCCGACGGCGAGCAGGACGTCCGCGGTCTTCGACTGCGCGTAGGCGACGAACGGGTCGTACGGACGGTGCTCGAACTGCGGGTCCTCGAAGTCGAACCCGGCCCGGAGCTGGGCGCCGGAGCTGAGCACGGTCACCCGCGGGTCGGCTGCCTCCCGCAGGGCGGAGTGCAGCCCGACGGCCAGCGCGAAGTGGCCGAGGTAGTTGGTGGCGAGCTGCGTCTCCCACCCCTCGGCGGTGACCTGCCGGGTGGGGAGCATCATCACTCCGGCGTTGGCGACCAGACCGTCGAGCGGTCCGCGCCAGCTGTCGCAGAACGCGCGGACGGACGCGAGGTCGGAAAGATCGAGTGCGGCGGCCAGGGTGCCGGGGAACTCGTCGAGCAGCGGCTGGGCCGCGGCGGGGTTCCGGGTGGCGACGGTCACCTGCGCGCCGGCGCCGGCCAGCGCGCGGACGGTCTCGGCGCCGAGACCGGAGGACCCTCCGGTGACGATCAGCCGGCGGCCGCTCAGATCGACGCCCTCCAGTACCTCCGCGGCGGTGGTGCGTATCCCGAATGGCGTAGTTGTCAGTGCCATGACCGTGCCTGTCTTTCAGAACGAGTGGGTGCTTCCCGACGGGACGAGGTCCTCGCGGCGCTCTCGCGTGGACCTCGGCCCACTCACACCATACAGCGTGTTCAGACACGGAGGTCGGCCGCCCGCGCGGCGGCCCGCAGGCTCGGGGTCAGCCGCGCAGAGCGTCGGCGACGGTGGCGGACAGCGGTGTGGCGGGCCGGCCCAGGAGCGCGGCCAGGTCGCCGGTGACGTGGGCCAGGGCGCCGTGGGAGATCTGCACGTCGGCGTCGACGATGAGGTCGGCCACCGGGTCGGGCAGTCCGGCCCGGTGGAGGATGCGCCGGTACTCCTCGGCGGGAAGATCGGTGTAGGCGAGCGGCTCACCGGTCTGCGCCGCGGCCTCGGCGGCGAGTTCGGGCAGCGTCCACGCGGTGTCACCGGTGAGGTCGTAGGTCCTGCCGGCCTGGTCGTCGAGGGTGAGGACGACGGCCGCGGCCTCGGCGAGGTCGGCTCGGGCCGCGGAGGCGATCCGGCCGGTGCCCGCGCTGCCGGTGAGGCTGCCGCGCGCGACGGCTCCGGGCAGGGCGGCGGTGTGGTTCTCGGTGTACCAGCCGTTGCGCAGCACGACCGCGGGCAGGCCGGCGCCGGCGAGGTACCGCTCGGTCGCGCGGTGGACGTGTGCCAGGCCCATCGGGTTGGTGGGGGCGCGGGTGACCGAGGTGTAGGCGAGGATGCCCACGCCCGACACGGCCGCGGCGTCGACGGCGGCGCGGTGCTGGGCCGTACGGGTGGCGTCCGGTCCGGTGGAGGAGACCAGCAGCACCTTCCCGGCTCCCGCGAAGGCTGCCCGCAGGGTCTCGGGCCGGTCGTAGTCGGCGAGGCGGACCTCGACGCCCAGGGCGGCCAGGCCGGCCGCCCTGGCGGGGGTGCGGACGGCCGCGGCGACCTGGCCGGCCGGCACGCCGCGGCGGAGCAGGTGCTCGACGACCTGGCGGCCGAACTGGCCCGTGGCTCCGGTGATGACCAGCATGGAGGGGCTCCTTCTCTCAGCGGGGGTGGCGGCGGGCTCGGTCACCAGGGGCTGACGCCGTCGGCGCCGAGGAAGGCGCCGGTGGGCCCGCCGGAGGTCAGCAGCGCCGCAGCGACGATGGGGGCCGCGCCCTGCTCGACGGTCTGGGAGCCCTGGAAGCGGTTGAGGTCCGTGGCGGTGGGGCCGGGGTCGACGACATTGACGCGCAGGTTCGGGTAGGCGCGGGCGTACTGGACGGTCAGCATGGACACCGCCGCCTTGGAGACCGGGTAGGGCAGCAGGTCGGGCACCCGCGACTCGGCCCGCTCGGGGTCGTGGACCCGGGCGAAGGACCCCATGCCGCTGCCGACGTTGACGACGACGCCGTTGTCGCTGCGCTCGAGGAGCGGGAGGAAGGCGTGCAGCATGCGGACGATGCCCACCACGTTGGTGTCCAGCACCGCGGCCATGTCGGCGCCCGTGCACGCGGCGAGCGGCTTGCGCCCGCCGCCGTTGGTGCCCGCGTTGTTCACCAGCACGTCGAGCACCCCGTGCTCCTCGCTGACGCGGGCCGCCGCGCGCTCTACGGAGGCGTCGTCGGTGACGTCCAGGACCAGCGGCCGCGCGCCCAGTTCCGCTGCGGCGCGCTGGGCGTCGTCGGGGTTGCGGGCGGCGGCGTAGACGGTGTGGCCGGCGGCGACCAGCCGGCGTGCGGTCTCGAAACCCAGGCCCTTGTTGGCCCCGGTGATCAGCGTGATGGTCATGTTCTCGACTCTGCGGCACCCCGCCGACCCGGGCCAGGGAGGCTTCTTCCTGGTATCGGGAGTACCAGGCTGTGCACGGTGCGGCCTGCGAGGATGGAGGGCATGAGCGCATCCGGTGAGCTGGCCGCGATCCTGCGGGGGTGGCGTGAGCGGCTGGCCCCGCACGCGGCGGGTCTGCCGGCGAACACCGCCCGGCGCACCAAAGGGCTGCGGCGCGAGGAGCTGGCCGTGCTGGCCGGCGTCTCCCTCGACTACGTCGTGCGCCTGGAACAGGGACGGGCCGGCGCGCCCTCGGCCCAGGTGTGCGCCACGCTCGCCCGCGCTCTGCAGCTCAGCGACACCGAGCAGGAGCACCTGTTCCGGCTGGCCGGGCACGCCACCGGGGGCGGACGCGTCAGCCGGCTGGTGCCCGCCAACGTCCGCCGCCTGGTGGACCGCACCGGCGAACGGCCCGTGGCCGTCTTCGACGCGATGTGGAGCCTCCTGCTCTGGAACCGCATGTGGGCGGCGCTGACGGACGACCCCTCCGAACTGCGGGAAGCGGACCGCAACCTGCTGTGGCTGCAGTTCACCAGCGCCTCGGACTGCCACCTCCACGGCCCGGACAGCGCCGAGGCCCTCGACGCCTCGATGGTCGCCGACCTGCGCCGCAGTGCCGGGCGCTACCCGGACGACCCGCAGCTGCACCGGCTCGTCGCGCGGCTGAACGAGGCGAGCGAGCGGTTCCGCACCCTCTGGGGGCGCCACGAGATCGCCGAGCACGGCCCGACCATCAGGAGGATCGTCCCCTCCGAGGTCGGGCCCCTTGAGCTGGACTGCGACATCCTCACCACCCAGCGCCACGACCTGCGCATCGTGACGTACACCGCGGAGCCCGGCAGCGACTCCGAGAGCAGACTCGCCCTGCTCGCCACCATCGGCTCCGTCGGCACCGCAGGCACCCGGCGCATGACCGCGCCCGGGGCTACGGCTGCTTCCCGGTGAGGCGGTCGGCGGGCAGCTTGCGGGTGAAGGCGAGGCTGGCCAGGGTGATCCCGCCGGCGGCCAGGATGGCGGCTTTGAGGGCGTCGAGCTGGGCGTTGGCGTAGGAGTCCACGACGGCGGCCGCTTCTTCGGGCGGCAGTCCCGCCTTGCGCGCGCCGGCCCCTGCCTCGTCGGCGCTGACGAAGCTGACTCCGGCCTCCATCCGGATGCCCGCCTCCTCCCGGGTCGCCGCCGCGATCTTCGGGTTGTCCTCGATCTCGCTGGTGAAGGCGGTCACCAGGGCGCTGATGAGGAGGGAGCCGATGAGGGCGGTGCCCAGGGAGGAACCGAGGTTCTGGGCCGTGTACTGCAGGCCGCCGACCTCGCTGCGCTCGCCGTCGCCGACGCTGGACTGGACGACGTTGCCGAGCTGTGAGGCGAGCAGTCCCATCCCGAGGCCGAGGACCGCCATGGCGAAGCCGAAGGACACGTCGTCGATGTGCGGGTCGATGGAGCCGAGCAGCCACACGATCGAGACGAGCAGCACCAGCAGAGCGATCCGCACCACGGTGCGCGGGCTCGCGAACCGGCCGAGGAACGGGCCGCTCATCGCGGACAGCAGCATCGTGACGGAGACGGGCAGCAGCCGCAGCCCGGTCTGGAAGGCGTCGAACCCCTGCACCACCTGGAGGTAGAGGGGGATGACGAAGAACAGTCCGAGCAGGATGAGGTTCTGGCCGAGCAGCATCATCAGGCCGGACCGCAGCGGCGGGATGCCGAACAGCGAGAACCTGATCAGCGGTTCGGGGTCGCGTTCGCGGGCGCCGCGGCGTCCGGTGAGCCGGTTCTCCCAGGCGCGCAGGAGGCCCAGCAGCACCCCGCCGGCGGCGATCACGAAGACGGTCGGGGAGAAGCCGAGCAGGGTGAAGGGCGGGTTGCGGGGCTTGAGCCAGCCCCAGGAGCTGCTCTGCAGCACGCCGAGGACGATCAGCGCCAGGCCGGCCGCGGACAGCACGGTGCCGACGGCGTCAAGGCGTGGCCGCCGCCCGGTGCGCGGCGGGTCCTCGGCGATCCAGCGGAGCACGGCCAGCATGGCGAGCACGAGCACGACCTCGCCGGCGAACACCAGCCGCCAGGTCGCGTACGTGGTCAGCCAGCCGCCCAGCAGCGGGCCGACGGCGATGCCCGCGCCGGCCAGGCCGCCGATGACACCGTAGGCCACGGCCCGGTCACGGCCCTGGTAGGCGCTGCCGACCAGCGCGGCGAGCGCGGGCAGCACCAGGGCCGCGCCCAGTCCCTCGATGATCGACCAGCCGAACGTGAGCACCCAAAGGACCGGTGCCAGGGCGGTGAGAGCCGAGCCCACGCCGTAGACGGCCAGTCCGATGCCGAAGACGCGGCGGCGGCCGAGCATGTCACCGAGCTTGCCGCCGGTGATCATGAAGGCGGCCATGACCAGGGTGTAGAGGGTGATGACGCCCTGGATCGCGGTGACCTCGGTGTCGAAGTCCTTCACCAGCTGGCTGATCGACACGTTCATCACCGACGTGTCGAGCACCATCAGGAACTGCGCCGTCCCCAGTACCGCCAGCGGCCGCCACCGTCCCACCGCGCACCTCCGCCGCACGCCGCTCCCGTGAGTCCCTGCGGAACCCCAAGGGACCCTCATGGTTGCCCTTGCCGGGGAACGCGACGGCGCGCCGCGCCGAGATCCTTCCCGAATGCCCCGGACGGGGCGAAGGGGCGGACCTCGGCCCCGGCGGTCTCGCGGACGGCGGCCGCAGAAGATCCCCGACGTCAGGGAACGGGGACGGCGGCGTCCCGCCGCCGCGGCGGCTCCACGGGATGGCGCGACCAGCGCTTGGCGATGACCGCGCACACGATCAACTGCATCTGGTGGAAGAGCATGAGCGGCAGGACCGTCGGGCCGGCCTTCGCGCCGAAGAGCACCGCGGCCATGGGCAGCCCGTTGACCAGGCTCTTCTTCGACCCGGAGAAGACGATGGCGATCCGGTCGTCCCGCCCGAACCCCAGGGCGGCGGCGCTCGCCCCCGTTGCGGCCAGCACCAGCGCCAGCAGCGCCGCTTCCACCGCCAGCAGCTCGACCAGCCGCGGCAGGCTCACCCGGTGCCAGATGCCCCCGGCCATCCCCTGGCTGAACGCCGTGTACACCACCAGCAGGACCGAGCCGCGGTCGACCAGGCCAAGGGCGTCGCGACGGCGGTCGACGAACGGGCCGACCCACCGCCGCAGGAGGTGTCCGGTCAGGAACGGGAGGAGCAACTGGGTAACCAGGGCGGTGAGTCGGCCGGCGGAGAAGACGGCGGCCGAGCCGAGCAGCGTCGCGGCCAGCAGCGGGGTGACGACGAGTCCCAGCAGACTGGAGTACGTTCCCGCGCAGATCGCCGCGGGTACGTTGCCGCGGGCGATGGCGGTGAACGCGATCGCCGACTGGACCGTCGTCGGCAGCACGCACAGGTAGAGCAGTCCCGGATACAGCTGTGGCGCGACCAGGTACGGGACCAGTCCGCGCGCGGCCAGGCCGAGCAGCGGGAAGAGCACGAAGGTGCTCGTCACGATGGTGAGGTGGAGGCGCCAGTGCCTCAGCCCGTCCCCTGCCTGCCGGGTGGACAGCCGCGCCCCGTGGAGGAAGAACAGCAGGGCGACGGCGGCGTTCGCGGCGGAACCGACCGGTGCGGCGGCGGGGCCGGCGGCGGGCAGCAGCGTGGCGAGCACGACGGTGCCGGCGAGGGCCGCGACGTACGGATCGACCGGACTCCGGAACCGTCCCTGAGGACGGGGCGCGGGGGCGGCAGGCGGGGCGGCCGAGTCCGCCGGCCCGCGGCGGGAACGGTCACCGTCCGGGATCATCGGCAGCCCCGTGCCCCGCCGCGATGCGGTCGGATTCCGCCTCGCCACCGTCCGCTTCGGCGGCGTGTGCTTCGGCGTCGTCCGCTTGGGCGTCGTCCGCTTCGGCCTGGGCGAGCCAGGCGCGTACGGAGGCGTCGTGCTGGCCCAGTGTGGGCGGCGCGGTGTGCCGGTCACGGCCTGCGTCGCCGTCCTCGAACCTCCAGGGCGGGCCCGGCAGGGTGATGGGGCCGAGGACGGGGTGGCCGACCTCGATGACCAGGCCCTGCTGGCGGGTCTGTTCCCAGGCGTAGACCTCGTCGAGGGCGCGCACCCGGCCGACGGGGACGCCCGCCTCGTCCAGCCGGCTGCTCCACGCGGCGCAGGTGTCGCGGGCGAACACCGCTTCGAGGTCCGCGGTGAGCGCCGCGTGGTTGCGCACCCGGTCGGCATTGGCGGCGTAGCGCGGATCGCGGGGGTCAAGACCGGTGACCGCGGCGACCGACCGCCACAGCGGCTCGCTCCCGGCGGCGACCTGGATGTGGCCGTCCGAGCAGGGGAACAGGCCGTAGGGGGCGATGGAGGGGTGCTGGTTGCCGCTGCCCTCCGGCAACTGCCCGGCGACCGTCCACCGCGTTCCCTGGAAGCTGTGGATGCCGACGACCGAGGACAGCAGCGAGGTGCGCACGATCTGCCCGCGTCCGCTCGTACCGCGCTCCAGCAGTGCGGCCAGCACCCCGACGACGCCGAAGATCCCGGCCAGCAGGTCCGCGACCGGTGTGCCCACCTTGGTGGGGCTCCCCGGAGCGCCGGTCAGGCTCATCAGTCCGGCTTCGCCCTGGGCGATCTGGTCGTAGCCGGCCCGGTCGCCGTGCGGGCCGTCGTGGCCGAACCCGCTGATCGACAGCACGATCAGCCCGGGATTCCACGCGCGCAGCTGTTTCGGTGAAAGGCCGAGCCGGTCCAGCGATCCAGGACGGAAGTTCTCGACGAGCACGTCCGCGCGGCGGACCAGCCGGCGGAGCAGGTCACGGCCTTCCTCGCCGGCGAGGTCGGCGGTGACCGATTCCTTGTTGCGGTTGCAGGACAGGAAATAGGTGGATTCCGGCGCCTGCGGCGGACCGACGAAAGGAGGTCCCCATCCCCGGGTCTCGTCGCCGCCGTCCGGCAGCTCCACTTTGATCACCCGCGCTCCCAGGTCACCGAGCATCATCGCGGCGTGCGGGCCGGCCAGGGCATGCGACAGATCGATCACCAGCCGGCCGTCGAGAGGACCGTTGCGGTCAGGATCGGATTCGCTCATCGGATAATCCCTTTCACTTCTGCACGTCGGGCGCGAGGTCGATCCCACCGTAGGCAGGCCGAT
This sequence comes from Actinacidiphila polyblastidii, assembly GCF_036353415.1. Taxonomy (NCBI): domain Bacteria; kingdom Bacillati; phylum Actinomycetota; class Actinomycetes; order Kitasatosporales; family Streptomycetaceae; genus Actinacidiphila; species Actinacidiphila polyblastidii. Next base: position 133,797 of record NZ_JAZEWV010000009.1, on the reverse strand, counting down.
ATCAGGGGAATCACCGGGAGATCCAAAAAATGGTTTACCTGCCATGCGGTGTAATGTGCGCATGGCAATGGCGGAGTTGTTGGTCGTGGAGGACGACGCGGCGATCGCGGACGAACTCCACCGGGCGCTGGTCGGCCACGGCTACGCGGTCGTCCGCGCCGAGAACGGCCGGCAGGCGGCCGAGCGGGCCCGGCTCCGTCCCCCCGACCTGGTGCTGCTCGATCTCGGGCTGCCGGACATCGACGGCGTGGACCTGTGCCGCCGGCTGCGCGCCTTCCTTCCGGTGGAGACGGTCATCGTCGTCCTCACCGCGCGCACGCGGGAGTTCGAGGTGGTGGTCGCTCTCGACGCGGGCGCCGACGACTACCTCACCAAACCGTTCCGGCTCACCGAACTGCTGGCCAGGCTGCGGGCGCATCTGCGCCGCAGGGCGACCAGCTCCGGGCCGCCGGTCATCCGCGCCGGCGCCACCACCGTCGACATGAACACCCGCCGCGTGCACATCGGCGGCACCGAAGTGAGGCTGCGGCCCAAGGAGTTCGAACTGCTGGCCGTCCTCGCCCGGTCCGCCGGCGCCGTCGTCGGCCGCAGCCGTCTGATGGCCGAGGTCTGGGACGACCCATGGCTCGCGGCGAGCAAGACCCTGGACGTCCATGTCTCCGCCCTGCGGCGCAAACTGGCCGACGCCGACGACGGGCGGACCCGTATCACCACCATCCGCGGCAAGGGATACCGCTACGAGGCGCAGCCCTGACCCGCCACCTGCGTCGCGGCCCCGGCCGATCCGGCCCGGCGGTCTCCCGGATCGGCCGTCGCCGCGTGCGCCGGGAGCATGAGGCTGAACACCGGCCGGGGGCCGGGCCGGCGCAACAGCAGCCGGCCCCCTTCCGCCTCGGCGAGCGAACGGGCCAGCGGCAGCCCGATGCCGTGCCGATGGCCGTCGTGCTGCGTGGAGCCGAAGACGCCGTCGCCCGCGCGGGCCGGGCCGGGGCCCTCGTCGCCGACCTCCAACGCCACGCCCGTGCCCACGTCCGTGGCCGTCAGGGTGATCCGGCCGCGCCCGTGGACCAGGGCGTTGTCCACCAGGGTGTCCAGGATCTGCACCACCGCCGCCTGCGACGCGCTCACCGCCGGAAGGCCGTCCTGGCACCGGACGGCCAGGACCCGCCCGGCTTCGCGGACGGCCTCGCCGTTCCGCTCGGCGATCCGGTCGAGCACGTCGGCGACGCGGGTGGGCTCGTCGCGGCGATGGGTTTCGCGGGCCAGCCGCAGCAGGTCGTCGATGGTGTCGCCGAGGTGTTCGGCCCGGCGCATGGCGGTGGCCAGCGCCTGCCGGCAGTGGGCGTCGTCGAGCCACTGCGCCGCCTCCAGCCCGAGCATGAGTGAGGTCAGCGGTGTCCGCAGCTGATGGGAGACCGCCGTGCTGAAACGGCTCTGGCGCTCCAGGAGATCGCCGAGCCTCCTCGCGGTGGCCGCGAGAGCCTGCCAGGCCGCGTCGGCCTCCCGGATGCCGGTGCGCTCCGGCTGGACGCCGAAGTCCCCCGATCCCAGCGCGCGGGCGGTCGCCGTCAGCCGTTCCAGCGGGGTCGCCACCCGCCGGGCAAGGCGCCAGGCGAGCAGCACGGACAAGGCCACCACGACGAGGCCGAGAGCGGCCAGCACCAGCCAGGCGAAGGCGATGCTGTCGGCGACCGGATCCCACGGCGTCCACGCCCGTACCACCGCCCGGACCCGACCGGCGTCGAACACCGGTACGGCGACGGCCAGATGGCCGCGTTCGATGCTCTGGTGGAGTTCGCCGTCGCGTGCCCGGCCCGCCACCGGCGAGAGGTGCGGACCGGAGCCGTACACGAGACGGCCGGACGGCCCGTAGACGCCGAGACCGGTTCCGCGCGACGCCGGACGGAGTCCGGCCGGAACGGGCGCGCGGACGGCCTCCCCGCGCAGTCCGGCCGCGGCCCAGATGGCGTCCCTCTGCACCCGGGCCACCGCGTCCTCGCGGTGGATGTGGTCCGCCGCGACGGCCAGCGGCACGGTGAACACCAGTACCGCGCAGCCGGTCACCGCGACGATCGAGCCCAGCACCCTGCTGTGCACGGAGGTGACGCGGGCCTGCGCCCGCTGACGACGTCGCCGCGGGGCGTCGCGCTGGTGGTGCCCGCCGGTGCGCGCGGGTGGGCCGTGGGACATGCTGCGAGATTACCGTCTACAGCGCTGTAGACGTTACAGTGTCGCGGCATGACACCTCCCACGACCGTCGCGACCGCGCACAGCGCCACGGGACGCCGCCTGCTGAACAAGGTGCCCGAGGTCACGCTCTGGTTCTGGATCATCAAGATCCTCTGCACCACCGTCGGCGAGAGTTTCGCGGACTACGTCAACACCACGCTGGGCTTCGGCCTGACCAACACCATGCTGCTGTTCACCGCGGTGTTCGCGGTGGTGCTGACCGTCCAGTTCCGCACCGAGCGCTACAGCCCCTTCCCCTACTGGCTCACCGTCGTCGTGGTGAGCGTCGCGGGCACCCTCTACACCGACATGCTCACCGATCAGCTGCACGTCCCGCTGTGGCTCAGCTCGACGGTCTTCTCGGCGCTGCTGGCCCTCGTCTTCGGGATCTGGTGGCTGCGCGAGCGGACGCTGTCGATCCACAGCATCACGACCTTCCCGCGTGAGGCGTTCTACTGGCTGACCGTCCTGGTGACCTTCGCGCTGGGCACCGCCACCGGGGACTGGACGTTGGAGCTGACCAACTGGACGCCCGCCCAGTCGGTGTTCCTGCCGCTGGGCCTCATCGCGTCGATCACCGTCCTGTGGAGGTTCGGCGCCAACCCGGTCCTGTCGTTCTGGCTGGCCTACATCCTCACCCGCCCGCTGGGCGCCAACATCGGTGACTGGCTCGCCTCCCCGAAGACCGCCACCAGCCCCGGCGAGCCCGTCGGGCTCGGCCTGGGCACCTTCGCCACGAGCCTGATCTTCCTCAGCGCCATCCTGGCGACCGTCGTCTACCTGTCGATCAGCCGCAGGGACGTCGCCGAGATCCAGCAGCCGTCCCGGCAGCGGACCGACGAGCCGTCGGTCGCCACCGGCACGCGCAGGGAGCACGTCGCCCTGGGCGCCTTCGGCGTGGTCGCCGCCGCCACCGTCACGCTGCTGGTCTGGGCCCACCACCAGCCCCACGTCACCTGCGACCCGACCGGCCGGAGCGAGACGCTGCCCGCGTGCCAGAAGGCCGCACTGACCAGCACCCAGACCGCCGCGGCGGTGGCGAAGTACGAGGCGCTCACGCGGACCGCGATCGCGCAGGACCGCGCCGGGACGGCCGCGGCCTCCCACGCCACCGTGCAGAGGATGCGTGACGACTGGGACGCCGACGCCACCTCCCTGCAGGCGGTGGACCACACGACCTGGACCCTGCTCGACGACCAGATGGACGCGGTCCTCGAGACGTACGCCATCGACCACGGCAGCGTGCAGCCGGCTCCGGCAGCCCGGCAGGAGCAGCAACTCACCGTCCTGCTGCACGACTTCGAGAGCCGGCACTTCTGAGCGGGCGCGGCGCCGGCACGCACCGCACGCCGGCCCTTTCACGCCGGCCTGTCCCACCGGCCTGTCACGCCGTCCCGTCGCGTGCGCGCTCGCCGAAGGTGCGCAGGCGGTCGATCAGGGCCTGGGGGGACCGGACGTGGAAGGGCAGGTCCAGCATCAGCAGGCGAACGGCCATCCAGTCGACGCGGTCCGCCTCGACGCGCCAGCGTGACGTGCCGTCCGGCAGCGGATCGACCTCACCCGGCGCCTGACCGAGCCTCGACCGCACGACGTCGGCCGGGGCGTCGAAGTCCACCACGGCCGCCGCCAGCGGCCACAGGTCGCGCAGCTTGGACTCGACGAACTCCGCCGCGTCGGCGCCCGGGAGCGGGCGCGGCGCGGAGCGCGCGCCGGTCGCGGTGACGCCGGCGAGCCGGTCGACCCGGAAGATGCGCCAGTCCTCGCGCGCCAGGTCCCAGGCGACCAGATACCAGCGGCGGCCGCTGGCGACCAGCCGCTGCGGTTCGGCGTGGCGGCTGGTCTCGGCGCCGTCACCCGCCGTGTAGGCGAAGCGGACGCGCTCGTGGTGGGCGATCGCACCGGCGAGGGCGGTCAGCGTGGCGGGGTCGACGCGCGGGCCGCCACCGGTCATCGTCACCACCGCGCCGCCCAACGCGCCCACGCGGTACCGCAGTCGCGGCGGCAGCACCTGCTCCAGCTTGGTCAGCGCGCGCAGCGACGCCTCCTCGATGCCGTCGACCGCGCTGCCCGCCGCCGCGCGCAGGCCGACCGCGATGGCGACCGCCTCCTCGTCGTCCAGCAGCAGCGGTGGCAGCGCCTTGCCCGCGACCAGGCGGTAGCCGCCGACCGAGCCCATGGTGGCCTCGACCGGGTAGCCGAGTTCGCGCAGCCGGTCCACGTCGCGGCGGATGGTCCGGGTGGTCACCGCAAGCCGCTCGGCCAACTCCGTGCCGGACCAGTCTCTCGGGGTCTGAAGGAGCGAGAGCAGGCGCAGCATGCGGGCCGGGGTGTCCGTCATGCGTCCCAGGGTCGGCGCTGTATAGGACAATACCTGTCCTATATTCCCCCTAGCGTGGGGCCTGTCAGCGAACGAGGCAGGCAGGAGCCCAGGAATGAGTACCGAGCGCAGGCGCTGGATCGCCCTGGCCGTCGTGATGACGGCCAGCTTCATGGACCTGGTGGACGCGACCATCGTCAACATCGCCGTCCCGAGCATCCAGCGCGACACCGGCGCCGGCTTCAGCGCGGTGCAGTGGATCACGGCCGGCTACGCCCTGGCGTTCGCGGTCGGCCTGATCACCGGCGGGCGACTGGGCGACATCTACGGCCGCAAGCGGGTGTTCCTGATCGGCACCGCCGGCTTCACCGTCGCGTCGCTGCTGTGCGGGGCGGCGGCCGATCCGCAGATGCTGGTGGCGACCCGTCTGCTGCAGGGCGCGGCGGCCGCGCTGATGGTGCCTCAGGTGCTGTCGATCATCCACGCGACCTTCGTCGGCGAGGAGCGCGGCAAGGTCTTCGGGATGTTCGGCGCGATCATCGGCCTGGCGGCCGTCACGGGCCCGCTGCTCGGCGCGCTGCTCACCCAGTGGGACATCCTCGGGCTGCAGTGGCGGCCGATCTTCCTGATCAACCTGCCGGTCGGGATCGCCGGGCTGCTCCTCGGCCGCCGCTTCATCGAGGAGTCCAAGGCCCCGCAGGCGCTCCGGCTCGACCTGAACGGTGTCGCGCTGGCCAGCGCGGGCCTGCTGCTGATCATGTACCCGCTGGTCCAGGGCCGGGAGAACGGCTGGCCGCTGTGGGGCTACGCGATGATGGCCGGCGGAGCCGCGGTGCTCGCGGGCTTCGTCCGCTACGAGCGGGCCAAGTCCGCCAAGGACGGTTCGCCGCTGGTCGAGTTGGCGCTCTTCCGCGCCCGCAGCTTCGCCGCGGGCATCGGCGTCCAGCTGCTCTTCGGCGTCGCGTGCGGCATCTTCTTCCTGGTCTGGACGCTCTACATGCAGATCGCCCTCGGCTGGACCCCGCTGCACGCCGGGCTCACCGGCCTGCCGTTCACCGTCGCGTGCTCGGCCTCCGCGGGCCTGTCGGTCCAGCTGCTGGTCCCGCGTTTCGGCCGTATGGTGCTGCAGGCCGGGGCGCTGATCACGGCCGCCGGCGCGCTCCTCTACATCGCGGAGGCCGCCCGCTACGGGCACACGGTCCACTCGTGGCAGATGGCGCTGCCGCTGCTGGTGATGGGCGCCGGGATGGGCATGATCTTCTCCCCGCTGACGGACGCGGTGCTGTCCGACGTGCCGCAGGAGCACGCGGGGTCGGCGTCCGGCCTGATCAACACCACCAACCAGCTCGGCAACGCGTTCGGCCTGGCGCTGGTCTCGGTCGCCTTCACCGGCCCGACCCCGGTCCGCGCCTTCGAGCACGCGATGCTCTGGATGGTCGGCGCGCTCGCGGTCACCGCCGCCCTCATGACGGCCCTCCCCCGGCGGGCGGCGCGCACCGCGGAGCCCGCGGACCACGGCACCCGGCCCGCGAAGGCGCCCGCGCTGGCGGGATGACGCGCACGCGGAGTCGAAGAGGCCGCGGCCGGGGGCATCTCCCGGCCGCGGCCGACCCGTCAGTCCGCGGCGTACGGGCGCCGGCCCGGCCACCGCGGGCTCACGGCCACCTCAGTGGCGGCGCTGGTCCGCCGGCGGTGGCGCCGTGGAGCCGCGCGGGACGAGACTGGGGACCTGAGCGGCGTGCGACACCGCCTCGCGGTGCATCATGACGTCGAAGAGGGTCTCGGTGACGTCGGCGCCGAAGGAGAAGATGTCGTGCTGCATCGCCGACAGCGTGGGGCGGGTCAACTGGCACAGTTGCGAGTCGTCCCAGGCCAGTACCGACAGGTCGTGCGGCACGGACAGGCCGAACTCGGCGATGACGCCGAGCGCGGTGACCGCCATGAGGTCGTTGTCGAACACGATCGCCGTCGGACGCTCGGGGGAGAGCAGGAGGTTGCGGCAGGCGCGGCTGCCCTGGTCGGCGGAGAAGTCGGCGGCCACGGTGCGTGCGGACAGGCCGAGTTGCTCCGCGGTGTCGGTGAACGCCTTGGTGCGGATGGCACTGTGGCCGAGCTCCGCCGGGCCGCCGACCCGGGCGATGCGGCGGTGGCCGAGGGCGGCCAGGTACTGCACCGCCTCCGCGGTCGCCGCGGCGTCGTCGGTCCACACCGAGGTGAAAGGACCGGCCAGCGACGGATGCCCGACCACGACCGCGGGAAGCCCGATACCGGCCAGGGCGGGGATCCGCGGATCGTCCGCGCGCAGATCGACCAGGATCGAGCCGTTGACCCGGTTGCCCTGCCACCAACCGCGCTGGACCTCGACCTCCTCCTCCGGCTCGACCAGCCGCAGCAGCAGCGAGCAGGAGTGCCGGCCGAGCACGCTCTCGATGCCGGAGATGAACTCCATGTAGAACGGTTCGAGGCCGAGCATCCGCGCCGGCCTGGCGATGGCGAGCCCCACCGTGTGCAGCGCGCGGCCCGACAGCGACTGCGCCGCCTGGTTGGGGCTCCAGCCCAGCTCGCGGGCCGCCCGCAGGATCCGCTCCTTGGTGGTGGACGAGACACCCGGCTTGTCGTGGACCGCGATCGTGACCGCCGACGGCGACACCCCGGCGAGCTTCGCCACATCCTTGATCGTGGCCTTGCGGCCCTCCCCCGACGTTGCCGTGCGCGCCACCGGATGTCCACCTTCAGGTCGTTGCCGGAATACCGGGCTCCGACCGGATAGAGCGCGCGAGTACCCGCATGCCCAAGCCGCCGGCCCGATACCACACCGCTCACCTTAGCCTTCGCCTGGTGGGAGCGCCACGGCCTGCCCGCAGGCCCGCTCATGGTGCGCGGCGCCGCGTCGCGCGCTCCACCGGAGGTGCGACTGGAAGGTTTTATCAACCATACCGACGGTGCCGACGGCGCCGAGGTGGCGATCGGGCACACCCTGGCCGCCCTGGTGCTGGTGCGGGCGGTCGACCGCGGCCTGGCCGCCGACCGGGCCGTCTGCGGCGACCCCGCCGGGCGCAGTGAGCCGCACGACCTCTCCCCCGCCCGCGCCCGGACTCCCCGCCGCGGCCGTCCGTCCCTCCCCGGTGCTCCTCGCCGACCCCGGGGAGCGGATTCCGCCCGACCGTCAGGAGCTCCTGCGCGCCCGCGGGTTCGAGCTGAGGACCGTGCCCGGCGCGGGCCGCTCGATCCACCGCGACGACTTCCCCGGGTTCATGTCCGCGCTCTCGGGCTGGGTCAGACCAAAGACGGAACGAACCTAAAACGATGCACTATCCTCGCGCTGTACGCCCTCGCGCCGCTTCCCTGACGGGTCCGCACCCGACCGGAGCCTCCCTGCCGGCACCGCCTGATCAGCACGCACCTGATCGGCTCAGCTGACCGGGCGCAGGGGCATCACCCACCGGCGCCCGGCGTGGCGCGCCGCCTTCCCTGGCCCTCATCGTCCGGACGGAGAACAGTCATGGTCACTCGATCCTCCGAGGTGTCGTCTCCGCCTCCCGCGGGCGCCGGCGACCGGCTTCTGGCCGCCCTCGACATCGGCGGCACCAAGATCGCCGGCGCGGTGCTGGACGGACACGGCGGCGTCCTGCACCGCGCCCAGCGGAGCACCCCGCCCGCGGGCGGGCCCCTGGAGGTGTTCGCGGCCGTGCGGGCGGTGCTGGCCGAGCTGGCGGCCCTACCGCAGTGGACGCGTGTGGTCTCGCTCGGCATCGCCAGTGCCGGCCCGGTCGACATCGCCCGCGGCATGGTCAGCCCCGTCAACATCCCCGGGTGGCGGGACTTCCCGATCGTCGCGCGGGTCGCGGAGCTGCCCGCCGTGGCCGGGCTGCCCGTGACGCTGTGCGGGGACGCGGTCGCCATGACGGCCGCGGAGCACCGGATAGGCGCAGCCCGCGGCTGCCGGGACGCGCTGTGCATGGTGGTGTCGACCGGAGTGGGCGCCGGACTCGTCCTGGACGGTGTGGTGCGCAACGGCCCCACCGGCAACGCGGGACACCTCGGCCACATCACCGTCGACCTTCTGGGAGATCCGTGCGCGTGCGGGTCCCGCGGCTGCGTCGAGCAGTTGGCCAGCGGCACGTCCCTCACCCGGCGGGCCCTGCGGAACGGCTGGAAGCCTTCCGGCGCCGCCACGGACGGCGCGGCGCTCGCGGCTGACGCCCGCGCGGGCGACGCCGTCGCCCTGGCCTCCTTCGACACCTCCGCGCGCGCTCTGGCGGCCGCCGTCGCGGCGGTGGCCACCTTGGTGGAGATCGAGGTGGCCGTCATCGGGGGCGGCGTCGCCGAGGCCCACGACGTGCTCTTCCCGCCCCTGCGTCGCCACCTCGCGTCCTACGCGGTGCTGCCGTTCGCGGCCGGGGTCCGCGTCGAGCGCGCCGCGCTGCGGGCCGACGCCGGCCTCATCGGAGCCGGCCTGATCGCGGCCGACCGCACGGTGAGCGGCATCCGCTCCTGGACGTGACCGGGTGACGGCGGGGCCGTTCGTCCCTGCCGGTGGGCGCGCCGCTGCACCGGAGGCGAACCCGCCCCGCCCATCGTTCGGTTGCGCCGGCCGCGCAGAAGCGATCCGACGGCCGCGCCGGCGCCCGGGCCGATCAGGAGTCCCTCGGGTGTGCGCTGCGGCTGCGGCGCTCCCGAAGCGGCCCGGCCGCGCGGGGCGGGGCGGGCCGGATGCCGCGGTCGAGCGCGTCGGCGGCCCGGCGGCCCGGCGGCCCGATCGTGCTCCTCCCCCACGACGGCCAGGAAGCGCCGGCCCCGGCGGGTTCCGGACGCGCCGGCGGCCCGGGAGACACGGGCCCTGCTCCCGTAGGCCGGCCCGGCCTCTCGGTGAACGTCCCGGCGAGCACGTCACGCATAGAGCGCTCCAGTCCGATCCCTCACTCGCCCGCGTCCGCGCCACGCGGTCAAGCTCACGCTGACAACTGGCACGTTTTATGTCGATGCTGTCCAGTCCATTGACACTGTCATGCACACGCTCTAACTTCCAGGACGTCGAATTCCGACCCGAATAGAGCGTGACAGTGGCGTCGGCCGAGCGGGTTCGCGAGTTCGAGCAAGGCCGCGCATGCAGCGTTCCACTCCGCGCACCACGCATGAGAGGGCTCTCCCTTGAGACCGAAGATCCTCCGCCGCAGGACGGCCGCCCTGCTGGCCGCGCTGCCGCTGGCCGCGGCGGCGTGGCTGGCCGCATCGCCGTCACCGGCGTCCGCGACCGGTGCGTCGACACCCGCGGCAGTCATCGACTACCTGCACCAGATCAGCGGCAATCACGTGATCAGCGGCGTCCACAACAAGGAGCCGCTGAGCAACCCGTCGCAGTACACCGCGCAGGCGCACGCGATCACCGGCAGGTGGCCGGGCCTGTGGGGCGGCGAACTCGGCTTCACCGCAGCGGACATCGCCAACCGCCAGACCATGGTCAACCAGGCCGAGACCGAGTGGGCCAACGGCTCGCTGGTCGCCCTGACCTGGCACATGTGCAAGCCGAACGTGGCGACCTGTGCCTTCGACGGCGGCATCAACGGCGCCAGCCTGTCCGACTCCGACTGGAGTCAGCTGATCACGAACGGCACCTCGCTCAACAGCGCGTACAAGGCCAAGCTCGACACCGCCGTGCCGTACTTCCAGCAGTTGAAGGACGCCGGAGTCCCGGTTCTCTTCCGGCCGCTGCACGAGATGAACGAGAGCTGGGCGTGGTGGGGCGGCCGCTCCGGCGCCAACGGCAGCGCCAAGCTGTTCCAGATCACCCACGACTACCTGGTCTCCAAGGGCCTGACCAACATCATCTGGGTGTGGAACGTCAAGGACACGGACCAGAACGGCGGTTCGGGAGGCGTCTCCGGCTTCTACCCCGGTGACGCCTCCGTGGACGTCGCCAGCCTCGACCCGTGGGTGCACTCCTGGCCGGGCGCCGACTGGTACAACGCGATGCTCAACGTCGCGCACGGCAAGCCCGTCTCGCTGGCCGAGGTCGGCACGGTGCCGACGCCCGCGCAGCTCGCCGCACAGCCGCAGTGGGCCTGGTTCATGATCTGGTCCGACTACCTCACCTCGGCGAACACCGCCTCGGGCCTGCAGGCCACCTTCAACTCCTCCCGGGTGCTCAGCCAGGGCCAGTTCACGGTTCCCAGCGGCGGGGGGACCACGCCGCCGGGTGGGTCGCGCACCGGCGCGATCACGGGCGTGGGCGGCAAGTGCGTGGACGTCGCGGCGGCCAGCAGTACGAACGGCACCGCCGTCCAGCTCTACGACTGCAACGGCAGCACCGCACAGTCCTGGACCATCGGCACCGACGGCACCATCCGCGCCCTGGGCAAATGCCTCGACGTCACCGGACAGGGCACCGCCAACGGCACCAAGCTCCAGATCTGGGACTGCAACGGCACCGGCGCCCAGCAATGGACCGCCGAAACCGACGGACACCTCAAGAACCCCCAGTCCGGCCGCTACCTCGACGACCCCGCCGGCACCACCACCAACGCCACCCGCCTCCAGATCTACGACCGCAACACCAACCCCTGGCAGACCTGGCACCTCCCCACCTGACCCCACCCGACGTCCGACGCCTACGAAAGGCACTCGCTCATGTCCCTCCGTGCCAGAACACGCGCACTTGTGGCCGCAGCATCGGTGGCGGCGGTCGCAGGTGTCGCCCTCACGGTCACCGGCGGTTCCGCCTCGGCGGCTCCGCCCGGAGCGGCCGGAGTCACCCGAGCCGACGAGATCGCGTACCTAAGGAGCCTCACCGGCAACCACGTCCTGTCCGGCCAGCAGGGCGGCGCGAACAGCGACCCGGCCCAGTGGGTCCGCAAGGCCCACGACATCACCGGCCTGTACCCCGGCGTCTGGAACGGTGACTTCGGGTTCAGCCAGGACGACATCAACAACCGGCAGACGGTGGTCGACGAAGCCAGGACCGAATGGGCCAACGGCACCATCCCCGGTCTGATGATGCACGCCTGCCGCCCCGACGTGGCCACCTGCTCCTTCGAGGGCGGCTCGAACCCGGTGAAGGGCAGCAAGCTGTCGGACGCCGAATGGAGTCAGCTCATCACCGACGGCAGCACCCTCAACAACGACTACAAGCGCAAACTCGACCAGTTCGTCCCGTACTTCCAGCAGCTCAAGGACGCCGGCGTCCCCGTCCTGTTCCGGCCGCAGCACGAGCTGAACGAGGGCTGGGCGTGGTGGGGCGGGCGCCCCGGCGCCAACGGCAGCGCGCGGCTCTTCCAGATCACCCACGACTACCTGGAGTCCAAGGGCCTGGACAACATCATCTGGGTGTGGGCTCCCAAGGACGTCGCCGGCGGCGCCTCCCAGGCGGCGAGCTACTACCCGGGCAATGCCTACGTGGACGTCGTCGGCCTGGACGTCTGGGTGAACAAGTTCCCCTCAGGCGACTGGTACCAGGCCCTCCAGACCATCGCCGGCACCAAGCCCATGGCGCTGGCCGAGGTCGGCAGCGTGCCGCAGCCCGCACAGATGGCCGCGCAGCCCAAGTGGACCTACTGGAACGTCTGGATGAACTGGCTGACCGACCCGGCCTACAACACCAACGACTCGATCAAGGCCGGCTACTACGACGCCCGCACCTACAACCAGGGGGAAGTGCACATCCCCACCGGTGGGGGGACCACGCCGCCGGGTGGGTCGCGCACCGGCGCGATCACGGGCGTGGGCGGCAAGTGCGTGGACGTCGCGGCGGCCAGCAGTACGAACGGCACCGCCGTCCAGCTCTACGACTGCAACGGCAGCACCGCACAGTCCTGGACCATCGGCACCGACGGCACCATCCGCGCCCTGGGCAAATGCCTCGACGTCACCGGACAGGGCACCGCCAACGGCACCAAGCTCCAGATCTGGGACTGCAACGGCACCGGCGCCCAGCAATGGACCGCCGAAACCGACGGACACCTCAAGAACCCCCAGTCCGGCCGCTACCTCGACGACCCCGCCGGCACCACCACCAACGCCACCCGCCTCCAGATCTACGACCGCAACACCAACCCCTGGCAGACCTGGCACCTCCCCACCTGACCGCACCCGCACCACCTCGGGGCCGTCCGCACACCCCGCCGGACGGCCCCGGGCCGCGCCTCGACCCAGCCAGCCAGTCAGCCGACCAGAAGTTAAGTAAAGAACCAGTAATGCGGTGATCGTCGGACCGAAATACCGCGCCCGCACGGAGCTAGACCGTTCTATGGACACGGCTCTGTGTTCCGTCTACGTTAAGCAGCCAACAGCCGCTTCGCCCCGACGACGAGACGTCCGTCGCTGCGCGGCATGCAGTGCGGCGTGTTCCGTCCAGCAACAAGGGAGTGGGATCGGCATGCGGAGAACAGCGTTTGCGGCCACCGGAGTCGTGCTCGCCTTGGGCCTGGCCGCCTGCGGCGGAAGCAGCGGCGGTCCGTCCTCGGAAACAGCGAAGGCTCCCACCGACCCGTCGACGGTGAAGGGCACGATCACGGTGCTCACCAACCGCACCGACCAGGTGCAGGACGGCACGCTGAAGCGCTACGCGGCGGCGTTCAACGCGATCTACCCGCAGGTGAAGGTGAAGTTCCAGGGCCTCACCGACTACGAGGGCGACGTCAGGATCCGGCTCAACAGCAAGAACTACGGCGACGTGCTGTCGATCCCCAACTCGGTTCCGCTCCAGCAGTATCCGACGTTCTTCGCACCGCTCGGCCCGGCCGCGGACCTGTCGAAGACGTATGACTTCACCGACCACGCGACCGTCGGCGGCCAGGTCTACGGCATCGCCAACATCGGTACGGCCAACGGCTTCGTCTACAACAAGGCGGTCTGGAAGCAGGCCGGCGTCACCGAATGGCCCACCACACCGCAGCAGTTCATCGACGACCTGAAGGCGATCAAGGCCAGGACCGGCGCGACCCCGTACTACACGAACTACCACGACGGCTGGCCGCTGACGAACTGGGGCAACGCCCTGGGCTCGCCGAGCTGCGACCCGGCCGCCAGCGACAAGCTCGCCGACACGAAGGAGCCCTGGGCTCCCGGACAGGACCTCAACGTCGTCGACTCGCTGCTGTACGACACCGTGCACGACAAGCTGTCCGAGGCCGACCCGAACACCACCAACTGGGAGGGCTCCAAGGCGCTGTTGGGCACCGGCAAGGTCGCCACGATGTGGCTCGGCTCCTGGGCCGTGGTCCAGATGCGGGACGCCGCGAAGAAGGCCGGGCAGAACCCCGACGACATCGGCTTCATGCCCTTCCCCGCGCAGAAGGACGGCCACTTCTGCTCGGTGGTGCGACCGGACTACCAGTACGCGGTCAACGTGCACTCCGGCAACAAGCCCGCCGCGCGCGCCTGGCTCGACTGGTACATCAACAGGTCAGGCGACGCCCAGGCCGCGCTGTCGATCTCCTCGGTGAAGGGCACCGCGCTGCCCGCCGACCTCAAGCCCTTCCAGGACGCCGGGGTGAGGTTCATCCACCTCACCAACGACAGGACCGCCGAGGTGGACGAGATCGACAAGGCCTCCGAGATCGGCATCAACAACCAGGACTACCCGCAGCACATCGTGGACGTCGCCCGCGGCGCGGCCGGCGGTGACAAGGACGGCGTCTTCGAGGACCTCGACAAGAAGTGGTCCGACGCCCAGGGCGCCCGATGAGCGCACCACGGACCGCGGGCCGCACTCCTCCCGCCCCGGCCCTGCGGCGCAAGGGAGGCACCTGGTGGGTCACCCCCTGGCTGTACCTGCTCGTCCCGCTCGCGCTGCTGGTGACCTTCACCCTGCTGCCGGTGGTGGACATGGTCTCCTACAGCTTCACCGACTGGGACGGCATCAGCCCCAGCCGCGACTACGTCGGGTTCGCCAACTACACCGACCTGTTCACCCGTCCCCAGCTCTTCCAGGTGTTCTGGGTCAGCCTGTTCTACCTCGGGGCGTCCGTCGTGCAGATCGGCGCGGCCCTGTACTTCGCCACCGTCCTCAGCTTCGACACCCGGCTGCGGAACCTGTTCAAGGGCCTGCTGTTCTTCCCGTACCTGATCAACGGGGTCGCGGTCGGCTTCGTGTTCCTGTACTTCTTCCAGCCCGGCGGCACCCTGGACACCGTGCTGCACTGGTTCGGCGCGGGGCCGCACCTGTGGCTGGGCAACCCGCACCTGGTCAACACCTCGCTCGCGGGCGTGTCGGTCTGGCGCTTCATGGGCCTGAACATGGTGCTGTTCATCGGCGCCATCCAGTCCGTTCCGCCGCAGTTGTACGAGGCGGCGGCGCTGGACGGCGCGAGCCGCTGGCAGCAGTTCCGCCATGTCATCGCACCCAGTATCCGGCCGATCATCAGCCTCAGCGTGATCCTCGCGATCTCCGGCTCGCTGTCGGTGTTCGAGATCCCGTTCATCATGACCGGCGGCTCCAACAACAGCGAGACCTTCGTCATCCAGACGATCAAGCTCGCCTTCGACTTCAACAAGACCGGGCTCGCGTCCGCCGCCGCCGTGGTGCTGCTGCTCATCGTGCTGCTGGTGACCTGGGTGCAGCGCCTGCTGTTCCCCGACGAGAGGGTGGAGCAGTCATGACCGTGCTCGACGGGCCGGCCGTCTCACGGGTGCCGCGCTCCCTCGTCCGGCCGACGCCGGTCCGCGGCCGTGTCGCCGTGTTCCTGAAGTACCTCTCGCTCGTGCTGGCCGGCGCGGTCGTGCTGGTCCCGCTGGCCGCGGTGCTGCTCACCTCGCTGCGCACCAGCAGGGAGATGGCCGACGGCGGAGCGCTCGCCGCGCCGCACCACTGGTTCAACCTCCACAACTACGCGGTCGCGTTCACCGACGGCCACATGCTGCGCGCCCTGGAGAACACCTCGTTCATCCTGGTGTTCTCCGTGCTCGGCACCGTGCTGATCGGATCGATGACCGCCTACGCGATCGACCGCTTCCACTTCCGTTTCAGGAAGCTCGTGTTGGCGCTGTTCCTGATCGCCTCGCTGGTGCCGGGCGTGACCACGCAGGTCGCCACCTACCAGATCGTCAACAGCCTGGGCGTGATGGACACCCGTTGGGCGCCGGTCATGCTGTACATGGGCACCGACATCGTGTCCATCTACATCTTCCTGCAGTTCATCCGGTCCATTCCGGTCTCGCTCGACGAGGCGGCGAGACTGGACGGCGCGAACTCCTTCACCATCTACTGGCGCATCATCGTGCCGCTGCTCAAGCCGGCCATCGCGACCGTCGTGATCATCAAGGGCGTCGCCATCTACAACGACTTCTACATCCCCTTCCTCTACATGCCGGACGACAGCCTCGGCACCGTCTCGACCTCGCTGTTCCGCTTCAAGGGCCCGTACGGCGCCCACTGGGAGGTCATCTCCGCCGGCGCCGCACTGGTGATCCTCCCCAGCCTCGCCGTCTTCCTGGCACTGCAGCGCTTCATCTACAACGGATTCGCCTCCGGTGCGACCAAGTAGCGCCCCCCGCCGGGCGATCACCGTGGTCGTCCCTCTACTGCCGAGCCCTTTCGGGCCCAAGGAGACCGCATGAAGGTCAGCACGCCGCTCACCCGCGGCTGGACCCTGCGCCTGAACACCTCACGCCACCGCCCCCCGCAGGCGCCGGACGCCCTGGTGGGCCTCCCCGTCGCCGCGACCGTGCCCGGCTGCGTGCACACCGACCTGCTGACCGCGGGCGTGATCGCCGACCCCTTCGTGGACCGCAACGAGGTGGACGTGGCGTGGGTGGGCCGGGCGGACTGGGACTACCACACGGAGCTTCCCGCCGCCGCCGGACACGAGCGCACCGACCTGGTCTTCGACGGGCTGGACACCGTCGCCGAGGTCCGCCTCGGCGGCGGCGTGCTGGGGCGCACCCGCAACATGCACCGGTCGTACCGCTTCGACGTGACCGAGGCGCTGGGCGCCGGCCCGGCGCCGCTGACGGTGGCCTTCACCTCGGCGTACGAGGAGGCCGAGCGGGTCCGCGGGCTGCTCGGCGAGCGGCCGGGGCCGTACGCCGAGCCCTTCCCGTTCATCCGCAAGATGGCCTGCGCGTTCGGCTGGGACTGGGGGCCGACGCTGGTGACCGCGGGCCTGTGGCGGCAGCCGCGACTCGAACAGTGGTCCACGGCCCGGCTCGCCGAGGTGCGCCCGGAGGTCACGGTCCTCGACGACGGCACCGGAATCGTTTCCGCCCACGTCACCGTGGAGCGGGCCGCGAGCGGGGCCGGCCGCACCCTGCGCGTCGGCCTCGACGTCGCCGGCACCCGCGTGCACGCCGAACTGCCCCCCGGCGCCGACACCGTGACCCTGCGGGCCGAGGTGCCCGGCGTCGCGCTGTGGTGGCCGCGCGGATACGGCGAGCAGCACCGCCACCCCTGCACGGTCGCGCTCGCCGGCGCGGACGGAGCCGAGCCGCTGGACACCTGGGAGCGCGCGGTCGGCTTCCGCACGGTCCGGCTCGACACCGGGGAGGACGAGCACGGCAGCGCGTTCACGCTGGTGGTGAACGGGACGCCGCTGTTCGCCAGGGGGGTGAACTGGATCCCGGAGGACGTCTTCCCCTCCCGGGTCACACGGCGGCGCTACCGGCGCCGGCTGGAGCAGGCGGCCGCGGCCGGAGTGGACCTGGTACGGGTCTGGGGCGGCGGCCTCTACGAGAGCGAGGACTTCTACGAGACCTGCGACGAACTCGGGCTGATGGTGTGGCAGGACTTCCTGTTCGCCTGCGCGGCCTACCCCGAGGACGAGCCGCTGCGCTCCGAGATCGAGTCCGAGGCGCGTGAGAACGTCGTCAGGCTGATGCCGCACCCGTCGCTGGTGCTCTGGAACGGCAACAACGAGAACCTGTGGGGCTTCAGGGACTGGGACTGGGAGCCGGCGCTCGCCGGCGCGTCGTGGGGCGAGGCGTACTACCTCGACCTGCTGCCCCGTGTCGTCGCGCAGACCGACCCGACCAGGCCCTACTGGGCGGGCAGCCCCTGGTCCGGCTCGTGGGACCACCACCCGAACGACCCCGGCCACGGCACGGCCCACTCCTGGGAGGTGTGGAACCGCGAGGACTACACCGGGTACCTCAAGGACGTTCCCCGGTTCGTCGCCGAGTTCGGCTGGCAGGCCCCGCCAGCGTACGCCACGCTGCGGCGCGCGCTCAGCGACAGCCCGCTGGCCCCCGAGTCCCCCGGCATGCTCCACCACCAGAAGGCCGAGGACGGCAACGGCAAGCTCGACCGCGGGCTCGCCCACCACTTCGCGCCGCCCACCGGCTTCGACACCTGGCACTACCTCACCCAGCTCAACCAGGCCCGCGCCGTCGCCACCGGAGTGGAGCACTGGCGCTCGCACTGGCCGCGCTGCGCCGGCACGATCCTGTGGCAGCTCAACGACTGCTGGCCCGTCACCTCCTGGGCGGCCGTCGACGGCGACGGACGCGAGAAGCCGCTCTACCACGAGCTCAAACGCCTCTACGCGGACCGGCTGCTGACGCTGCAGGACCGCGGCGGCCGCCTGGTCCTGGCCGCCGTCAACCAGAGCGGCGAGCCGTGGAGCTGCCAGGCCCGGGTCCGCCGGCTCGACGCCTACGGCGGCCTCGTCGCGGAGCACCTCCTGCCGGTGCGGGCGGCGGCCCGGTCCGTCGCGCTCCTCGACCTGCCCGACCACGTGGTGACCCCAGGGGACCCGCGGCGCGAGTTCCTCGTCGCCGACGCGGACGGGCTGCGCGCCGTGCACTTCGCGGTCCCCGACCACGCGTTCGCCTACCCGGTCGCCGAGATGACCACCCAGGTCACCCCGGACGCCGACGGCGCCCGGATCACGGTCACCGCGCACACCCTCGTACGGGACCTGCTGCTCCAGGCCGACCGGCTGCACCCCGACGCGCGCACCGACCGGGGTCTGGTGACGCTTCTGCCGGGTGAGACGGTCGAGTTCACCGTGTCCGGCTGGACCGGCGGCGGCCCGGAGGCGGCGGCGGTACCGCTGCACTGCGTCAACGCCTCAGGGGTGGCGGGCCCGGTCGGCGACCCGGTGCGGTGAGCGCCGCACTCCCCCGGGAAATCCCCGGCGCACCCGTCATGGCGGGCTCCCGAAGGGGTAGGCGGGACGGACAGGAGGGCGAGGCGGCCCGCGCCCGGTTCGAGGGAGAGTGCAGCGAGTGGAATTCGACGATGACGCCGCCCTGGACACCTCCGAGGTGCAGGACAACCGGGGCGGCGCGCTGGGCGGCATCCCCGGTGGCGGCAGGACCGTCGGCGGCGGGGTGATCGGACTGCTGGTGGTGATCGCCTCGGTGGTGTTCGGGGTGAACCCGGGCCTGCTCGGCTCGGGCGGCTCCGGCAACGGCACAGCCACCGGCGCCGCTTCGGGCGGGACCGGCGCATCGAACCTGGCCTCGGAGTGCAGGACCGGCGCGGACGCCAACAGCAAGGAGGACTGCCGGATCGTGGCCGTGGTCGACAGCGTCCAGGCCTTCTGGGAGCAGACCGAGAAGGCGGCCGGCAAGTCCTACACCCAGGCCCCCACCTTCCTCTTCACCGGCAGCGTGAACACCGGCTGCGGGAACGCCACCTCCGAGGTCGGGCCCTTCTACTGCTCCGCGGACGACAAGGTCTATCTGGACCTCGGCTTCTTCGACGAGCTGCGCACCGAGTTCGGCGCGAAGGGCGGCACCTTCGCGCAGGCCTACGTCGTCGCGCACGAGTACGGACACCACATCCAGGACCTCAGCGGCACCATCGCGCGCGGCGGCGGCCAGGGCCAGGACAGCGGCTCGGTCAAACTGGAGCTCCAGGCCGACTGCTACGCCGGGGTGTGGGCCCACCACGCCACCACCACCCCCGACCCCGGCAGCGGGAAGCCGCTGATCAGCGACCTCACGCAGGCGGACGTCAACGACGGGCTGGACGCCGCCGCCGCGGTCGGCGACGACCGCATCCAGCAGAAGTACCAGGGCAAGGTCACCCCGGACACCTGGACCCACGGCTCGGCCGCGCAGCGCCAGCAGTGGTTCACCACCGGCTACCGCTCCGGCCGGACGGCCTCCTGCAACACCTTCGGTTAGGACCTGTCGCAGCGGCGGGGTGGTTCCGGCGCCCCGGTTCGGCCTCCCCCGGCTCACATGGGCGGCACGTCCACGTCGACCAAGACCCGGTCCTTGCGGGCTTCGGCCACCTGCGCGTCCGGGTGCTGCCTGCCCAGGGTGCGGGCGTACGCGTCCACCGTCTCCCGCCACTGGGCGTTGGCCCTCATCCGCTGAGCCGGGAGGTCGAGTGCGTCCAGGGTCGTCACACGGTTGGCCGCCCAGGCCAGGGCCCAGGGGTGATTGGCGCCCAGGCTTCGCAGGACCGGTCCCTGGAGCCGCTGCTCCTCCTCGTCGGCGAGCGTGAGCTCCTGGTTCTGCCAGCGGGCGGACGCGCGGTTGATCCGGGCCACCAGCGTATGCGGGTGGTCTTCGGGCAGAGCCGCTTCCAGGGTGGTCGCCGCCGCGTCGAACAGCGGGAAGGCGGCGAATCCGTCCGCCCGCGCCAGATGGACCAGGCCGAGCTTGTTCCGGCAGATGGCGGTGGCCGGGTGGTGCTCGCCGTTGACGGCGACGGACATCGCGACCGAGCGTTCACCGGTCTCCTGTGCCTCCTCGTAACGGCGCAGGCACCGCAGCGCCGAGGTCAGCTCGGCCAGTGCCATGATGCGGTCGGGATGTTCCGCGCCCAGCACCCGGCGCATCGGCTCGACGACCGTCTGCATGCTCCGCCACGCCGCGGTGAAGTCCCCGACGACGCGCTGGGCGGAGGCCAGGTGCACGGTGGCGAAGAGCGCGATGACGCTGTCCTGGCCGAAGAGCCTGCGGGAGCGCTGGAGCGTCTGCTCCTGCATCTCGACGGCCTGCCGGTACTCGCCGAGGTCCTGGTGCGCGCGCGCCATCCGGACGAGGGTGGACACCGTGGCCCGGTCTGCGTCCCCCCGCACCCGCCGCTGGTCCCGCCACAGCGCCTCGTCCTGCTCCAGCGCCTGCCGTGGCTCCCACAGCAGCAGGCTGGAGAGCGCCGCGTTGTTCCTGGCCATCAGCGACAGCCGGTCGGCCGGGCCGAAGGTGTCCACCGCCAGGTCCCGTGTGCGTTCGTCCACTTCACGGGCGTCGGCGAAGCGGCCGAGACGACGCAGGTCGCCGCCCAGGTTCAGGCCGACGCGCACCCGCGTCTCCGGACGGGCCTCTCGCAAGGCGCCGATCTGGTCCGACAGGCGGCGGTCGAGTTCGAGCGACTCCCGAGCCCGTCCCTGGTTGCGCAGGCAGTTGGCCAGTTCGAGGGTGGCCTCGTGGACATCGGTGTGCTTCTCGCCGAGCACCGGTGTCCAGGTGTCCAGCAGCGCGCGGGCGGCGTGCTCGCTGTGCGCGGACTCGCCCCAGATCATCAACGCGCGGATGACGTGCAGCATCAGCGAGCGAGTGGACTGGTCCTGCGCGCAGCGCAGGCACGACCAGGCCTGTGAGCTCTCCAGGTTGCGCCAGATGTCCAGCATCACGTGCCAGTCGGCGGCGGTACGGGCCGCGATGATGTCACGGTCGCGGAGCATCAGGTGGATCAGATGGCGGTAGACCGTCAGCTGCGGTTCCGGGATGCAGTGCTCGATCACGCGCTGCGGCACCCGGTGCATCTCGATGGTGGGTTCGTCCTCGCTGAGCCCCACCCGGGCCAGCGAGTGGCTGCGGATGATGTTGACGATCTCCCGTTCGGTGCTCGCGTTGTCCAGCATCCCCGGCAGGCTGGCCAGGTGTGGACTGGGCAGGTCCGCGCCGAGTCGGGGCAGGCTGCCGAACAGGCGTACCGGCAGCGGGGTGCTGGCCATCAGCGACAGCAGCTTGAGCAGTTCACCGGCCGCCGGGGAGGCGGCGGTCACGTCGTCGAGTGCGGCCACGAAGGTACGGTCGAGCGGCTGCGGGTATCCGGTGGGGCGGTAGCCGAACGGAGCCAGCGTGTTCTCCCGTACCCGGCGCAGGTAGGTCTCGATGGCCTGCGGGGACTCGCGCAGATGCGCTGCCGCGACCTCCATCGCGGCCGGCAGGCCGGCGCAGAACTCGGCCAGCGTCTCCAGTTCCTCGTCCGGGTGCTGCAGCCGGGCCTGGAGGTAGCGCAGGCTGGTGGCGCCGTCCATCGGCTCGATTCCCTGCGTCGCTGCCGTCCCGGCCCAGTTCTCGTCGGTGGAGGTGATGATCACATGCCCGGTGCGGCCGTGGAACCTCGGGAGCACGGCCTCGACGGAGTCCGGGGATCGGGCGTCGTCCACGATGATCAGCCAGCGCCGGCCCGCGGCGTCCTTGCGCAGCGCCTCGCGCGCCACCTCCAGGTCGGAGTGGAGCGCCTCGCCGGTGGGGAACCCCAGCTCCCCGCTGAGCGCCAGCAGGTCCTGCCGCGCCTGGGCGGACCTGGTGGCGCGGATGAACCAGACCGCTTCGTACTCGCTCTGGAACCGGTAGGCGTACTCCAGCGCGATCTGGGACTTTCCGACGCCGCCGAGACCGGTCAGCGCGACCGTGCCCGCGCCGGCCGGGGCTGACCACAACTGGTCGCGCAGCCGCTGCAGTTCACGCTCCCGCCCGGTGAAGAGAAAGTTGCGCTTGGGGATCCACGGACTCCAGACAGCCGGCTCGTCCGCGGGGAAACGGGTCCTGGCCCGACCCCACGCGGTGCGGGCGGCGACAGTGCGCCGCGGGGCCTTCCCGGTGAACGCCGGGACGACCCGCCCCAGGGCGGCCTGCTCGCCGACCTCGGACAGGTCGACGATCTTCTCCCGCAGCGAGACGGGCAGCAGCTCCGGGATCGAGGCCCGGTCCACCACCACCGGTACGAGGCGATGCAGAAGGTGCTCGCTGTCCTCCAGGGCGGCCCGCCATTCGGAGGCCGAGTACGCGGTGAGCGTCAGGAACGCCTGGCTGAGGATCACCGCACACCGGTCGGATGCGGCCAGCCCCTGGGCCACCGCACCGGCGAGATCCGAACCCACCGCGGTCCAGGAGAACAGGCGGGCCGACAGCCCGTGGTCTTCAAGGGTCTCAGCGATCCACGAGGCCCACGGCTCGTCCGCCTCGCAGTGGACGATGAGGACGGCGTGCGGACTCGCCGACGGCTCGTCAGGCACATTACTCACGAATTCCTCTTCGGCTGCTGGTGCTCAGTATGCGAGCTCATCCAATATCGTGTTGCGGATGTGGCTTATGAGATGGAACAGATCTGCGCAATAAGCAGAGGGATTGGCGAATCCGAATCCCGGGCGGTGCCGGTGCGCGTAGGCGCCGCCGCCGCACACGTCAACCACTGCGCACGAACGGCACTGCGAGCATAGTCCCGCAACTCCCGGGCGGCGGGCACGTATCCCGGGCGACGCGAGGAAGTCGGCGAAGTCGTTCACCGCGATGTCGAGTCCGGTGCGCGGCGCTCCGGGGAATGCCACCTTCATCGTGTCGTCGGACTCGATCGTACCGTCGGTTTCCACCGTGACGTATTCCACCGGGCCTGCCCCGATGGACGCGGTGCCGGTTCGCGCGCCCAATGCCACGGCGATGATCTCGTCGAAGACCCGAATGGACATGTCGCGCGGATTGCGCGGGAACCACGCGTCGAAGACGGTGGCCAGCCACGCCCCGAAGCGTGCGTCCTGCGGCGGCGGATCGGCCCACGTCCTGTGCGGGAGCAGGAAATCGACGGTCGGCGGGCGCCACGACTCCAGCGCCGCCAGCGTGCGGAGCGGATCAGCTGCCAGGTCCACCACGCACAGCAGCCCGACGAACAGATGCCGGTAGGCCGGTGAGGTCAGCCGGCGCAGACCGGCCGCCGCCGCCTCGTGGCTCCCCCTGCCGTCACGGAACACCCGGTGCCGGTCGTTGTCCGCCGCCTCACCGTCGATACTGACCGCCACCATCACACCGAGGCGGTCCAGTTCGTCCAGTACCGGGCCGGTCAGAAGCACTCCGTTGGTCTGCAGGACGAATCGCACCGTGGTGCTGTCGCCGACCTCGTCGCGTACGCCCGTGACCGCCCGGGCAATGGTGTCGATGCCCGCGAGGAGCGGCTCGCCCCCGTGCAGGACGACTTCCACCCAGGGCGGCCGGGTCCGCCGCACGTAGCTGCCGATCCGCGCCGCGGCCTGCGCCACGACACGGGGGCTCATCGCCGCCGGCTTGGTCCGCCAGCTCTGGTCGGCGGCCTCGTACACGTAGCAGTAGTCGCAGGCCAGGTTGCAGCGGCCGTGGATCTTCAGGACGAACTGCCGCAGACCGTACGACGACGGAGCGGCCGGCGCCTGCGCCGCTCCGGACGCTCCGGCTCCCCCGGCGGCGGACCGGGTCACGGCTCCAGCCCAGGGGGCGGGCTGACCAGGCAGGAAGCCCAGGTGACGACGCGGGCGGGGCCACCGGCCTGCTCGGCGCGGAGCCGGCGCAGGGCGTGGCCGAGCGCCGTCGGCGCCTCGTCGCGCCCTTCGAGCAGTGCGATCTCCGCCGCCCGGGTCGCCTTCCGCACGGCGCCAGGTCTGCGGTCCCCCGAGTCGTCCCCCCGCGCTCGCCCGACACGGTCCACAGCGGCCTCGGCCGCGCCCGACCCGTGCGCGGCGCGCCCGGCCGCGCGTTCGATGGTGCGTTCCACTGAGCGTCCCTCCCAGACTGGTGGCTGTCTCCGCGCCGCAACCTGGCGTGACCCTGTGCGGAACAGCCGTTTACCGGCCCAACGCCTATGGCCCGAATAGTCCAATTACCCCACCCACGAGACCCGGAATCCCGGGCCTGGTGATGTCGCGTCATCCGTCACCCTCGCCCTCCCGCGGTCCGAGCCCTTCCAGTGCCGAGATGAGGGGTCCGGTACGCGCCGATCGCCCGGTCCGCCGCAGAAACGTGATCCGGGCGGCCAGTGCGGTACGAACGGTGTCGCGGGTCCGCGGAGAGGCGGCCCCGGCCCGGCCGGCCACCGTGACCCACTGGCGGTCCGCCTCGTCGAGGTCCTCCGGCGTCCGGGTGTCGCGGCTGAGCAGGTCGAGGCTGCGCGCCAGTGTCAGCTCGGCCTCGAACCTCTCGCTTTCACCGAGTTCCCCGCGGTCCAGCACCGCGGCGAGGAGATCGACGGCCTCGAAGACCGACAGGCTGCTGCCGGACAGTTCGTAGTGCCGGAGCAGCACCCCGGCGAGGGCCGTCTGCCGCCGGGCCCGCGCTCCGTCCGCCGCATCGCCCGCGGTCAGCGCCGCACGGAAGGTGCGGACCGCGTCGTCCAGATACTCCGGCGACGCGGTCACCTCGTAACGGGCCGTGAGGCACTCGCCCAGCAGGCTCAGGCCCTCCGCGAGCCGCTCGCCGGACGTGATCTCGGCGGTGGTCGCCTCCCGCAGGAGGAAGACCGCCTCGTCGAGGTCGTCCAGTGCCGCGACCCCGCCGCCGGCCTCGGGGCGGGTGGCCTGAAAACGCAGCAGCAGCAGCTTTGCCAGCGCGCTGACGGTCTCCCAGCTCCGCGGACCGTCCGGGGCGAATCCTCCGCCGGCCTGCCGCAGGTTCCGGATGGCCTCGTCGATCTCCGCTCCCCGATCACCTGCTTCGACCCGGCGGGCGAGGTCCAGAGCGCGATCACGGAAGATGATCTCTGCCTGCTGCCGACTTCCGGAGCGGACGGTATCGTAGCCGGGCAGCCGGTCCAGGATCCTCCTGGTGGTTTCCGGCAGAATGTACGCGAACGGCTGACCTTCGGTCACGGAGTTGCCGGAGCCGGGACCCGGCAGCGCGATGATCGCCTCGAACTGCCGCGAGCCGGTCTGGATGCCGAGGTTGCGATCCAGGTACGAGGACAGCGCCGCGACCATCTCCGGTTCGTGTCCGCGGGTGACCAGCCGGCCCAGCTCCTCACGCACGCCCGGCATCCACTGGAACGACGGGGCCGCTCCACGAGCGCGCCCGGCCGCGTCCAGGTGCATCAGTCCGCCCGTGATCACCTCGGCCAGGTGGGCCGGCCGGGCCCCGGGCACGGTCACCGACACGGCCGCCTGCATCACGGGCATGCTCAGCGGCACCACGGACAGGGCCACCGCCACATCACAGGCCGTCATGCTCGCCGTCGCCCGGAATCGCTGCACGCGCTGACGTCCCGTCAGCTGAGGCTCCCGGGAGTCGTCGACCAACTCCACCGCCCGGCGCGGCGGCGCGGTGAGCACGATCATCTCCGCCGTCCGGGACGCGCCCGCGGCTAGGGCGGCCCACTCTGCCAGGGGCCCCCGTTCGGGCTCGAGCACCGGGACGGCCGGCCCCGCCCTGCCGGCGGCCGTGGTGCGTAATCGCATCCCCCCGGCCAGGGCCGGCACCGCTGCCACCTCCTCGGACCGCGGGCCCAGGGCGGTACGCCGCCACATGCGACTCGGCAACGGCTCGACCACGGCCACCGGGCAGCGGCCGGCCAGATCCAGCAGCGCGGCGGTTCCGGCGTCGCGCCACAGCCGGGACACCCCGTCGGTCACCACCAGCACGACCGACCGTCCCGAGGAGTCGCCTATCCGGCGCAGTGGACGCGGTCCCCGCCCCACGCTGCCGCGGGCCCGCAGGAGCGGAAGACCGTCGCGGGACTCCAGCCACCAGGCCCGGACGCGGCCGACCGCGTCGCTCCCCCGCAGGCCGGCCCGCAGGTCCGCGTCGAGACCTGTCCACATCTCCATCGAGACCGAGGTGTCGGTGACCACTTCGACGTCCATGCGGCGCGACCGCGCAGGCAGCGGCACCGGCCACAGGATGCCGGTCCTGGCCGCCGCCTCGACGGTACGCGCCTCGTCCAGGCCCGCGTTCGCCCGCGGCGCCGCGAGCGGGCGCCGCAGCGACCGCAGCGCCCTCGTCACGTCCCGGGCGACAGCACTCGGCGGCAGCGGGACCGGCACCGTTCCGGACGGCACGTCCGCGGTGCGCGAGCGGTCCCCCGGCGCCCGGCCGCGAGCGGTGAAGACCGGCACCCGGTCGCGGCCGTCCTGCGGCCTGCGCGGGGTGCGCGCCGTCCGCGGGAGGGCCGCGGACGGCGGGAGGGCGGGTGCGGTCGTGTCCCCGGCGGGCGCGGCGATCGGGGGCGGTTCCTCCTGGCCCAGGCCCCGCACATGCGAGGCGAGCCACAGCGCCTCCGCGATCTCCTGCTCGGTCAGCTCCAGCGGGGCCAGTGCGTCAAGCAACCGCTCCAGACGCCCCGACGGACCCCCGCTCACGGGCCCGGATCGAGGGGGGCAAGGATCGACTGTGCGAGTTCCCTGCGGTCCTCGACCCCCAGCCGGGCCGCACTGGCCAGGTACACGGCCCCCAGCAACTGATCCGTCGCCACCGTGCCGTCCTGCCGGCTGTCGAGGAACGCGTCGATCAGGTCATCGCTCTGCCTTGCCACCGCCGGGCCCAGATGAGCCGCGACGATCCCGGCAAGCCGCTCACGGGAGGGCTCCTCCAGCCGCAACCGAACGCAGCGCCGCAGGAACGCGGCCGGGTAGTCGTGCTCGGCGTTGTCGGTGATCACGACGATGGGGAAGGCCCGGCATCGCACACGGCCGTCCTGGACCGTCACCGGTTCGTCCCCGCCGGTCACTCCTACGTCGGTGCGCGGCCGCGACTGGCGCAGCCGCAGCAGCTCCGGCAGGGCGAACTCGCCGTTCTCGAAGACGTGCAGCAGGTCGTTGGGGAGATCCGAGTCGCCCTTGTCGAACTCGTCGATCAGCAGGACCCGCGGGCGCTCGTGCGGCAGAAGGGCGGTGCCCAGCGGGCCGAGCCGGATGTAGCGGCCGATGTCCGTGCCGGGCGTCGCAGGGCCACCACCCGGGGGGTCCGCGGCATCCGCCCCACCGCCACCGCCTCCATGGGCACGCAGCAGGTTGGCGTCCTCCAGCCTCGCCAGCGCGTCGTACGTGTAGAGGCCGTCCTGCACAGTGGAGCGGCTGGTGACCGGCCAGTGCAGCACCGAGCCGAGCCGCAACTCGTGCGCGACGGCGTGCGCGATGGTCGACTTGCCCGTGCCCGGACTGCCGGAGACAAGCAGCGGACGGCGCCAGTAGATCGCCGCGTTGATCAAGTCGATGTCCTTGGCGGACAGCAGCAGTGCCTGCCCCTGGGTGGGCGAGCCCAGGTGCTGCTCGGTCGCCCGCGCGGTGCCGAACTGCGGCTCGATCGGAGGTCCGCCGTCGAAGAGCCGGGAGTGCAGGGGCGCGGGTAACCGGGCGACGCCGTCGTGCGGCTCGCCGTCACCCCTGAAGATCCACCAGTCGGCCACGCCGCCTCAGCTCCTCGGGGCCGTCGGTTCGTGGAGCTCGCCGTCATCGCACGCCTGCGCGGGGTCGTCCCAGAACAGCACCACCCGGTCGGCCACCGGGGCGGTGCCGCTGCGGCGCAACGCCATCATGCGCCGTGGAAGTTCGGCCAGCGGAGCGGCGCCGAGCACGTCGTGGAACTGCTCACGGAAGTTCTGCCCCGAGCATCTGCTGCCCGCCGCGTGCGGACTGTCGTGGTCCACTCCGCATCCCCCCGTAGGCCAGATCAGCGCCGGAAGACCCAGGGTGACGCCCGCGCGGATCAACCTGTCGGTGCGCCGGAAGCGCGCCCCAGGCGGATTGGTGACGCCCAGCATGTCGTACCTCGCTCCTTCCCGCTCCAGGTCCTCGCCGTCCGCGCCGGTCTGCAGCAGCCAGGCTGGTCCGGCGTCCTCGCACATCACCCAGTGGATGGGCAGGTCCGGCCGGTGCGCGCTGCGCTGCCACCGGGTCCGCAGCGCGGCCCTGCTCCGCTGGTAGTCCGGCTGCTGCCAGCGCTCCTGCGCACGGACCACCACGGGAAGCCGGTGCCCGATGGGTATCGACTCCCGGTTCTCCGTGGTCGGCCACGCGTGCACGGGCAGATCCTGCAGGTCCATCGGCAGGATCAGGTCGAGCAGGACGGTCTCGGTGCCGCGCAGCCCGGCGATGAACCGCTGCAACTCCTCGCGCAGCAGCCGCCACAGCGCGGCGGTCTGCAAGGGCTTCTCGCTCACCAGAACCGGGGTCACCTGGCCGTCGGGGTAGTGCAGCCTGATGCTCAACTCCCACCCGCGCCGCGGGCGCAGATCCGGCTGCACGTGGACGCGCAGCACCGGGTCTGCACGGTCCGGGGCGGTGACCGTCCGTCGCTCCCGCTGGTGGCGGTACGCCCGCAGGAGGGTGGTCTGCCCCAGTTCGTCGGCACACCTCTCCGCCCACTGGGCGGCCGAGCGGACCCAGTCGGCGCCGAGCCGGTCTCCGAAGGCCACGGACAACTCCTCCACCAACCGCAGCGCGTCGTGGAGATACGTCGCCGACGGCGACACCAGACCGGCCAGCAGCTGGGCCGCCCTCCGCAGAGGCACCTGCGCGCCCGGCTGCACGTACACACGGAGCAGCGGGCCCACCACGTCGTCGATCTCCCCCGGCGGGATCTGGGACCGCACGTCCGCGATCAGGCCGAGCAGCGCTGCTTCCAGCAGGGGCCGTGCGCGCACCTCACCGGCCCATTCGGCCTGGACCCCTCCCCGGCCCGCGGCGGCGGGCCAGGCCCGGTCCCTGGCGTGGAAACGGTCGTGCGCGGACATCAGCGCTTCGTAGACCTCGGGTTCGAGCGCCCGCGACAACCACGTGACCAGAGGGATCGCATAGCCGCCGAGCCCGTCGTCCTCGGCTCTCGCGGCCTTGAGCACGGCAACGACCCGGCCGGTGTCCGGATCCCACACCATGCTGCCGGAGCGGTACAACGGCACGCTCTCCCCTGCGAGTTCCACGACCTCCAGCCGACCGTCCGGGGCCTGCCGGATGCCGCCTCCGGTGTAGGCGCGCGAACCGACCGTGGGGACGGTGGAGATACCCTTCATGTCGAATCCGCAGCTCATGAGCTTTCCCGTGTCCCAGGTACGAGGGCCGGGAGCGGTGTCCAGCCAGGCGACCTGCACGTCGCCCGCGGCCGGCACGTCCAGCAACGCCAGGTCGGGCAGGGGCCACGGCGGGTCACCGCCGGAGGCGTCGCGGCCCGGCTGCGACGCGGTGATCACGGTCGCCGGCAGACTTCGGTCCCCGACCCGGACCCGCAGCCGCTCCAGGCCCCCCACCACGTGCGCGCAGGTCAGCACCTTGCCGGGCGCGACGAAGAATCCCGAGCCGAGCAACTGCCCGTATGCGTCCTCCTCGTCGGTCATCAGGGGGACGCTCGCTGCCATCGCGCGGGCCTGCACGTCGTCCCCGAGGGAACCTGGCGCGCTAGAGGTCATCCGCCCTCCCGTCGGAGCCGCCGGCGCTGACGCCGCCATCGCTCGCTCCGACGGCGTCCGCCGGGCCCTCGGCGTCTGCGGGGACGGTGTCGCCCGCTGTCGTTCCCGTGGTGGAGGAGTGGTGCTCCCAGCCGATGGTGACCCGGATGGACGACGTCGCGTGCACGTCGGCGAGCATGCTGACCAGTTCCCCGGAGGCGAACTCGACGTCCAATCCGAATTCGATCTCGACGGTGTCCGGAGCGATGGACTGCAGCCCCCGGTGCACGCTACGGGCGATGCCGTGGATGGCCTCGGTGAATCCGGTCAGCGGAACGGGGGCGTCCGGGTCCGCGCGGCGCCGGAGCCGGTCGGTGAGGCCACCGGTGTCCCGGGCGAGACCGCTGCCGTCGCCGCCCCGCGGGACCGCCACCCTCACCCAGATCGTCTCGCCGGTGGGTAACTCCGCTTTGACGAAATCCCGACGCGACTCGTTCATGGCCCCCCCAGGCGAATGCCGTCCCGATCGGGCTCCAACATACAAGGGCCGCGCCACCCGTGGGAACGGATTCGCCGCTTCTGCGGGGGCGGGCGCCGGCCTGGTCGAACCGGGACCAGCCCCGGACTCCTACGTGCCGGCCGCCTCGTCCTCCACCGCGCGAGCCGGACGCACCGCGCGAGCTGGACCCACCGCGCTATCGGGTGAGCGCGGCGAGACGGGCGTCCAGCGGCTGGACGTATCCGGGCAGGGCTTCCCGGAGATCCCACCAGGCGACGGCCGCGATCTCCTCGCCGGCTGCGGGAAGCCGTCCGGTAGACGTGCGGCCGCTCAGTCGGCGATCAGCACCCCGAGCACGGCGAGCCAGCACACCGCCACCAGCACGGGCAGGAGGACCATGATCGCGCCGGTCGGCGAGACCTTGAGATAGGCGGAGCCGGGGTCTTCGGTGCGGCGGTTCACTATCCGCTCGCCGCCGTGCCAGGCCATGTACTCCTCGAGCTCGATCACCGCCTCCTTGCGCGCCAGCAGGTACTGGCGGCCGAAGCGCAGCATCAGTGAGAAGCCGAGCGACACCCCGACGCCGATGATCGCGACGATGATCGACAGCCCCTTGCCCAGGGTGCCGCCCGCGCCCTCCTTGCCGAGGAAGAAGGCGGTGGCCGCGGCGAGGCCCGCGGTGATGTAGAAGAAGTTGTTCAGCTTCTGCCAGTTGAGGTTGTCCTCGTGCTTGTAGAGGTCCACCGCGACCTGGTACTGGGCATGCAGAATCGGCTCGCGCGGTTTGCGCCACACCCACACCACCCGGGGCATCCCGTCGGGCGGGGTCAGCCGGGTCAGCTGCTGGAAGCCGAGCTTGCGGTGGAAGCGCGCGGACGCGTCGTTGGGGGGCTCGTTGACCACGGCGGCGATCACAGGACTCTCGTCCCACTGATCGAGGACGTGGTAGTAGAGCATCGAGGCCAACCCGGTCCGCGCCTCCTCCCGGGCCACACAGATCTGCTTGACCACCAGGAAGCTGCCGAGCGCCGTCTTGATCCGGCGGTTCAGCCATTCGTCCGGCTCGACCCGGTCGGAGCTGTAGGCCATCAGGAACGCCGACACCCGCCCGCCCTTGACCGCGACATAGAAGTGCTCGGCGGTCTCCACCCGGGCGCGGTAGTCGGCCTCCGCGTACGCCGAGACCAGAAAGCCGCCCGCCACCCGCCTGCGGGCGCCGTCCGGCCCGGTCAGACTCCGTGACTCGGCGAGCCGGGCGATCTGCTCCACGTGTTCCTCGCCCGCCCGCGCGATCTCGACCCGCGGTGGTACCCCGGCCATGTGCGTCCCCCTGCCCTCGGCGCGCCGAACATACCGTCCGGGCCGCCCGCCGCACCACGGTGCCTCGTGAGCGGGCGTCAGCCGGACGGCCGACGCCGCGGCCGTGAACGAAGCGCCGGCCGTCTGGAACCGCTTCGCGCCGTCGACGCGATGGTGCGCCGCCGCGGAGCGCCCGGCACGCCCCGGCACACCGCGCTGCGCCGGCTCGTCGGCTGGACGCCCGCCGGCCGCCGCCGGCTCCAGGGGGAGGAGACCGCCCCGCGGCTGCGTCATCGCGCCGGGCGCCCGCCTCACACCGCCGCCAGCAGGCCCCGGCCGTAGTGGTCCGCGGCGTCGCGCACGCCGGGCAGGGTGAAGAAGTAGCCGCCGCCGGTCGGGGAGATGTAGTCGACCAGCGGTTCGTCGATCAGGCGGGTCTGGGTGGCCTCGAACTGCCGTACCACGTCCTGCTGGTAGCAGCAGAAGACCAGGCCGAGGTCGAGGTTGCCGACCGCGTCGACGCCGCGGTCGTAGTTGTAGCCGCGGCGCAGGATGCGGGAGTCGTCGGTCCTGGCGGTGCGCGGGTTGGCCAGCCGGATGTGCGCGTCCAGCGGGATCGCCTCGCCGTGCGGGTCCCTGGCGTAGTCCGGCGCGTCGGTCTCCGCCGCGCCGTCCAGCGGGGCGCCGGTGTCCTTGCGGCGGCCGAACATCTTCTCCTGCTCGGTCAGCGAGACCCGGTCCCAGAACTCCACCAGCATCCGGATGATCCTGATCACCTGGTAGCTGCCGCCGGTGGCCCAGGCCGGCTCGCCGAGCGCGTCGGTGACCCACACCAGGCGGTCCATCTCGCGGCCCGAGCCGACGTCGGGGTTGACGATCCCGTCCTTGAAGCCGAGCAGGTTGCGCTGCGCTCCGATGGGCCGCGGGGCGTTCTGGAAGCCGTCGATCCGCCACTTGATCTGCATGCCGCCGCGGGTGTGCCGGGCGATGTCGCGCAGCGCGTGCAGCACGGTGTCGGTGCTGCCGGCGCAGATCTGCAGGCTCAGGTCGCCGTGGCACTCGGGCGCCCGCAGGTTGTCGTTGGGGAAGGTGCGCATCGGCGCGAGGCGCCGCGGCTTGGCGGCGGCCAGTCCGTACCGGTCGTCGAAGAGCGAGGCCCCGACGCCGACCGTCACCGTCAGCGCGTCGGCGGGCACGACCGGGCCGAGGATGCCGTTGTCTGACGGCGGGGCGCCGACGCCGAGGTCGACGGGGGCGCCGCCGGCGGTGAGGAACCGGACCCGCTCGGTCAGGGTCTTGAACAGGTCGGCGAGTTCGGCCCTGGTGTCGGCGATGACGTCGAAGGAGACGAAGGTCGCGGCGGCGGGAGGCGCGGTCGTGACGCCCGCCTGGTGCGCGCCGTGGAAGCGCACCGCCGGGGCCTGTCCGGGCGCCGCGCTGTCCGACGCCTGCGCCGCGCCGCCGCCGGCCGCGCTGGTGAGGGCGAAGCCGCCGCCGGCCAGTGCGGCCGCGCCGGCGCCCGCCCCGAGGGCGCTCTTCACGAACGACCTGCGGCCGTGGCCCATCGGGCAACTGCCCTGCGCGCTGCGGGGGTCTTCGGCGCGGGGGAGGTCGGCGGGCATGGGCGGGGTCCCTTCGGTGTGCTGCGGTGCGGCGGGTGTGCGGGGGTACGGGGCCTGGTCGCGGGTGCTCATCAGGCGGACTTCCGGATCTCGAGCAGGTCGGGGATCGGCGCGAGGTCCTCCAGCAGTTGTCCCGCGGCGCCGTCGATCCTGGCCCTGTCGGTCGCGCCGAGGGCGCCGACCGGCGTCCAGGCGGCGCCCCTGTGCGCGCCGTCCAGCAGGCGTCCCAGGCGGGCGGCGTCGGCGTCGATCGCGGCCAGTTGCCGCGGCGCGCGCCGGTCGATCAGCGGGCGCAGCACGGTGAGCAGTTCGCGGGTGCCGGCGAGGTTGGCCTGCGCGGTGGCCAGGTTGCTGCCGCTGCCCTCGTCGGTGTCGCCGGTCAGCTCGAACTGGAGGGTGTTCTCGAGGATCTCGTGGCTGCGCAGCGGCAGGTCCGAGGGGTCGAAGTCCTGGGTGGGGAACGCCTTGCGCAGTCCGGTCACGTCGCGTGCCAGCCGGTCGGCCCAGGGCCGCAGGGCGGCCGCGGACCCGCCGTGCCACAGGCCGTACTCGATCCGGTGGAAGCCGGTGAAGCCCGGGTCGCGCACGCCGCCGGGCAGGCCGTCCGCGCGGCCGTCGATCCGGCTGTCGAAGTCGGCGAAGGTGCCGTAGGCGGCCCCCAGCGAGGAGTAGGTCAGGTGGGCGGTGAGCCAGTCGGTGCGGGCCGCGGCCAGGTCGCCCCTGTCCAGGTCGGAGCGCAGCCGGGCGGTCTGCCCCTGGAGGGTGCCCAGGCCCCGGTCGACGTAGGAGCGGTAGGCGGCGAGCGGCGGCTCCAGTTCGGACGCGGCGAGCGGCAGCACCGCCCGGGTGGCGCCACCGCCGCTGACCCGTACGGGCGCGGAGGTGACCGCCTTGCCGCCGGTGGGCACGCAGCGCCAGGCGTACGTGCCGTCGCCGACGCTGGCGACCAGGTCCCGGGTGGTGCCGGGGGCCAGGCCCTCGATCTCGCCGTAGACGGCGTTGGTGGCCGGGTCGATCAGGTACACCTCGGACGCCTTGCCGCCCGTGTTGTGCATCTGGAAGGTCCTGCGGCCGGGCGCGGGCGCGGTGAACCCCTTGCCGCAGTCGGTCTCGGAGACGGCGACGGTCTGCGCGCCGGCGGGCTTGCCGCCGCTGAAGGCGACGACCAGGCCGGCTGTGAGCGCGGGCACCGCGACCGCCGCGGCCGGCAGGACCCAGCCGGGGCGCTGCCAGGCTCGGCGGCGCGCGGCGTCTGGCGCCCCCTCGTGCGCCGCGGTCGTCGCCGCGGTCTGCGGCGCGGCCTTCGGCGCGGTGGCGGCGGGACCGCGGACGCCGCGGACGAAGAGCGTCATGACGACGGCGAGGTAGCAGCCGTACGCGGCGACCTGCAGCCAGGTCATGGCCGGGGTCAGGTTGAGCACGCCCTGCAGCAGCGCCGCGTACCAGGAGCCGGCGTCGACGTGCGCGCCCAGGTCGAAGGCGTACGCGGTCCTGCCGGGGAAGGTGCCACCTTCCTGGAGGTCGCGCAGGCCGTAGCCGAGGACGCCTGCCGCGATGACGATGAGCACGATGCCGGTGACGGTGAAGAAGCGCGTCAGGTTGATCCGCAGGACCCGGCGGTACAGGCCCCAGCACAGGGCCGCCGCGAGCACCAGGCCGACGGCGGCGCCGATCAGCGGTCCTGAGGACTCCCCCGCGGCGCGTCCCGTCGTCCACAGGAACAGCGCGGTCTCCAGGCCCTCGCGGCCGACCGCGAGGAAGGAGGTCAGCACGAGCATCCCGCCGCCCATGGCGAGGGCGGCGGTGACCTTCTGCTTGATCTCGCCCGACATGCTCCGCGCCGAGCGCCGCATCCAGAAGACCATCGCGGTCACGAAGGCCACCGCGATCACGCTCAGCGTGCCGCTGAACGACTCCTGCGCGGTGGCGGAGAGGTTGGCGGCGGTGAAGGTGAGCACCGCGCCGAAGCTCATGGAGACCGCGACGGCCGCCAGGACGCCCGTCCACACCTGCGGCAGCCGCGACCTGGCGTCGGCGCGGACCAGGGTGGCGACCAGGATGGAGACGACGAGTCCCGCCTCGAGCCCTTCCCTGAGGCCGATCAGAAAGCTCGGAAACGCGTCGTCCCACATGTGCCCGGCTCTTCTCTCTGCACGACGTCACTTAGCGAAGGCATACCTTAGTGAAGGTCTACAGAGTTGTCGACGCCGGGGCGCCTCGACGCTCGCCGGGAGACGGCCGGCGCGGCCTCACATCCGGGATCTCAGCACGTCGACCTCACACCCCGGGGCGAACGGGTCGAAGCCGTGCTCGGCCAGCCAGCGGACCACCAGCAGGCTCCGCAGCGACCACCACCCGCGGATCACGTCGGGGTCGACACCGTCCCCGTAGCCGGAGACGACCTCCCCGAGGCGCTCCTCGTGTCCGAGGGTCAGGACCGCGAGGTCGAACAGGGCGTCGCCCCGGCCCGCCTCGGACCAGTCGATGATGCCGGTGACCTCGTCCTCCGCGCCGACGAACACGTGGGTGATCTGCAGGTCGCCGTGCGTGAACACCGGCGTCCACGGCCGGAGCGCGGCCTCGGCGACCCGGCGGTTGCGGGCGACCAGGTCGGCGGGCAGGACGCCGTGGTCCACGAGCCGGGCGCACTCGCCGTCGAGATCCGCCGCCAACTCGTCCAGGCCCCGGCCGGCTTGGCCCGTCCGGGACGGCAACGGCGCCTCGTGCAGTGTCCGGACGGCGGCGCCCGCCGCGGCCCACGCCGCCGCCGACGCGGTCGACGGCTCGCCGAGACGGCCGAGCGCCGTCCCCGGGACCGCGGCGATCGCCAGCACGGGCGGCCTGCGCCACAGGACCTGCGGGGTCGGGACCGGCGCCAGGGCCATCGCCTCGACCTCGACGTCGATGCGCGCCTGGTCGGCGTCCACCTTCAGGAACACGTCGCCGAGGCGCAGGGTCGCGCGCTCGGCATGGGCGACGACGACTTCGACCTCATCCATGGGCGACCACTATCCCGGGGACGGCCGTCCCCGTCGCCGGGTTTTCGGCCGCCGCGGCACGGTCGGTTCAGCCGGCAGGTCGGTCGGCGCCGACGGCGCGCAGGCCCACGGGGGGCTGCGCGGTGCGGGAGCGGGCGGGTGCGGTGGAGTGTCGGACGACGAGTTCGGGTTCGTGGAGGAGTTCTTTGGGGGTGGGGTTGGTGCCGTGGATCTGGTTGGCGAGGAGGGTGACGGCGGCGCGGGACATGGCTTCGATGGGTTGGCGCAGGGTGGTGAGGGGTGGGTCGGTGTAGTTCATGAAGGCGGAGTCGTCGTAGCCGACGACGGACAGGTCGTGGGGGACGGTGAGTCCTTGGCGGCGTGCGGCTCGGATGGCGCCGAGGGCGAGGATGTCGCTGCCGCAGATGAGGGCGGTGATGCCGGTGGTGAGGAGTTCGGTGGCGACGGCTTGGCCGCCTTCGAAGGAGAAGAGGGCGTGGCCGATGGGGTGGGTGCTGGTTCCCGTGCCGGTCGCGGTGCTGGTGCCGGTGGTGGTGGTGCCGGTGGTGGTGTGGCGGGCGAGGGTGGTGAAGGCGGCGGCTTTGCGGCGGGAGGGGGTGTGGTCGGCGGGGCCGACCATGAGGCCGATGCGGGTGTGGCCCAGTGAGGTCAGGTGGGCGTAGGCCTGCTGGACCGCGGCCACGTCATCGGTCGACACCTGGGGAAAACCCGGGGTGCGGAAGCTCCGCTGGTCGGGCCGGCGCCCGGCGAGCCGGCCCGGGGTGCGGCCCGGGTCCCAGACGCCCTGCTCCGGCGCGGCCGCGGCCGACCGGTCGGCGAACTGCCCCGCCTGGACGGCGGCGTAGTCGACGGCTGCGTTGAGCAGCACGACGGGTACGCCGCGCTGGAGCAGCGTGCCGTACTCGTCGGTGCTCAGTCCGCCGCAGAAGATGACGCCGGAGACCTGCTGGTCCAGGAGCATCGTGACGTACTCCGCCTCGGTGAGGCCGCCCGCGGTGCGCGTGCAGAGCACCGGGGTGAAGCCGAGCTGGACCAGCGCGCCGCCGGCGACCTCGGCCAGCGCGGGGAAGATCGGGTTCTGCAACTCGGGCAGCACCAGGCCGACCAACCGCGCCCGCACCCCCCGCAGTTGCGTGGGCCGCTCGTAACCCAGCACGTCAAGTGCCGTCAGCACCGCCTGCCGGGTGCTGTCCGACACCCCCGGCTTGCCGTTCAGCACCCGGCTCACCGTCGCCTCGCTGACGCCCACCCGCTTGGCCACTTCCGCCAGTCTCCGAGTCATGGCTCGCCGTCCGCTCCCTAGCCCGATGTCTTCTTCTGCTTCTCCGCGGCGGCCGCCGCGCCGCTCAGCGCTGCCGCAGCCACGCTGTCGTGTCGGCCGGCAGCTCGCCGGCGGCCGCTCCGGCGCCGGGGTCGGGGTCGCTGACGAAGACGACGTCCGCGCCGGCCGGCAGCGGCACCGCGGCGCCGGAGAGGTTCGCCAGGCAGAAGAAGCCGTCACCGCGGGCGAAGCCCAGGACGCCGGGAGCGTTTCCGGGCAGCCAGCGGAAGTCCTCGCCGCCCAGGCCGGGTTCGCCGCGGCGCAGGCGCAGGGCGTCGCGGTAGAAGGTGAGCATGGAGCCGGGCTCCCCGTCCTGGGCCTGCGCGGTGTGCGCGGCCCACTGCGGCGGCTGGGGCAGCCACGGCGGCGCGGAGGCGTCCGCGGGGCTGAACCCGAACGGCGGCTCATCGCCCGACCAGGGCAGCGGCACCCGGCAGCCGTCCCGGCCGATGTCCGTGCCGCCGGTGCGGTGGAAGATCGGGTCCTGACGGAGCGCGTCGGGGATGTCCTCGACCTCCCACAGGCCGAGCTCCTCGCCCTGGTAGAGGTAGACGGCGCCGGGCAGCGCCAGGTCGAGCAGCAGCGCGGCCCGCGCCCTGCGGGCGCCCAGCTCCAGGTCGGTGGGGGCGTTGTGCTGTCGCAGCGACAGCCCGAAGGAGGTGTCGGCCCGGCCGTAGCGGGTGACGTGCCGGGTGACGTCGTGGTTGGAGAGCACCCAGGTGGCGGGCGCCCCGACGGAGGCGTGCGCGGCCAGCGTCTCGTCGATGACGCGGCGCAGGGCCGCGGCGTCCCAGGGGCAGTTGAGGTAGTCGAAGTTGAAGGCGCTGTGCATCTCGTCGGGCCGCAGGTAGTGCGCGAACCGCTCCGGGTCGGCGAGCCACACCTCGCCGATCAGCGCCCGCGGCCGGGGGTAGCTGTCAGCGACCGCGCGCCAGGCGCGGTAGATCTCGTGCACCTCGTCGCGGTCGATGTACGGGTGCGGCGCCGGCGGCGCGTCCGGGGCGAAGTCGGGCAGGTCGGGGTCCTTGGCGGGCATCGTCGCGGAGTCGATCCGCACCCCGTCGGCGCCGCGGTCGAACCAGAAGCGCAGGACGCTCTCGTGCTCCTCGCGGACCTTGGCGTTGTTCCAGTTCAGGTCGGGCTGCTCGGGAGCGAACAGGTGCAGGTACCACTCGCCGGGGGTGCCGTCCGGGTTGCGCGTACGGGTCCAGGCCGGTCCTCCGAACACCGACTGCCAGTCGTTCGGGGGCAGTGCGCCGTCCGGGCCGCGGCCGGCGCGGAACCAGAACAGGTCGCGGACCTCGGCGCCGGGGCGCGCGGCCAGCGCCTCCTGGAACCAGGCGTGCCGGTCGGAGACGTGGTTCGGCACCACGTCGACGATGATCTTCAAGCCCAGCGCGTGGGCCTCGGCGATGAGCGCCTCGGCCTGCTCCAGGGTGCCGAAGGCGGGGTCGATACGGCGGTAGTCGGCGACGTCGTATCCGGCGTCGGCCTGCGGGGAGGCGTACCAGGGGCTGAACCACAGGGCGCTCACGCCGAGGTCGGCCAGATAGGGCAGGCGGTCACGGACGCCGGTCAGGTCGCCGATCCCGTCGCCGTCGCCGTCGGCGAAGGAGCGCGGGTAGACCTGGTAGATGACGGCGTCACGCCACCA
Source organism: Actinacidiphila polyblastidii (assembly GCF_036353415.1). Lineage (NCBI taxonomy): Bacteria > Bacillati > Actinomycetota > Actinomycetes > Kitasatosporales > Streptomycetaceae > Actinacidiphila > Actinacidiphila polyblastidii. Next base: position 94,626 of record NZ_JAZEWV010000009.1, on the reverse strand, counting down.
TGCGGCGTGTTCGGCTGCGACGTGCTGATCGGCCACGGGGGCGGGCTCCTTGTGTGGTGGGAGAGGGTCGCGCGGGGGCGCGAGCGGGAAGGGGCGAACGGGTGGAACAGGCGGACGGCCGGCGCGCGCGGTGCGGGCGGTCGCGGCCGGATCAGCCCTTGAGGGCGCCGGCGGAGAGGCCGCCGAGGATGTGCCGCTGGAAGAAGAGGAAGAGCACGATCATCGGCACCGCGGCGATCGACAGGCCGGCGATCATCTCGGTCGGCGGGACCTGCGTGGTCGAGGTCGACAGCCGGTGCAGCGCCACCGACAGGGTCTGCTTGTCGGGGTCCTGGAGCACCAGCAGCGGCCACAGGAAGTCCTTCCACATCCCCACCACCGCGAAGATGGAGATCACCGAGAGCACCGGGCGCGACAGCGGCAGCACCACCCGCAGCAGGGTCTGCAGCCGGGAGGCGCCGTCGATGCTGGCGGCGTCGAGGAGTTCGCCGGGGATCTGGTCGAAGAACCGCCGCAGCACGTAGATGTTGAAGGCGTTCGCCGCTCCCGGAAGCCACAGCGCCCAGGGGGTGTTCAGCAGGTTGAGGTGGAGCAGCGGCAGGTCGGAGACGGTCAGGTAGGCCGGCACCAGCAGGGCCGCGGCGGGCAGCATCAGGCTGGCCAGCATCCCGGCGAAGACCGCCTTGCCGAACACCGGCCGCAGCTTGGACAGCGCGTAGGCGGCGCACACGTCCACCGAGATCTGGATCAGCCAGCCGCCGGCCGCGTACCAGACGGTGTTGAGGAAGAAGTGCGCGATGTCCATCTGGGTCCACGCGTCGCGGTACGCGGTCAGGTGCACGGACTTCGGCATCAGCGTCGGGGTCTGCGCGGCGAACTCGCGCGGGGTCTCCAGCGCCGAACTCGCCATCCAGTACAAGGGGAAGAGGAAGGCCGCGGCGAACAGCACGGTGGTGGCGGTCAGTACGGCGAAGTAGACGGCGCGGTAGCGGGGCCTGGCCAGCTCCTGGTCGGAGATCAGGCTGCGGGGCGCCGGCGCGGCGGACGCGGGTTCGGTCATGGGAGTGTCCTCGGTGGTCCTCGGTGGTCCTCGGTCGGTGCTCGGCGGGCGCCGGCGGTCCTCGCTGGTCGCCTGCGGTCCTCGGCGCGCCGTCCTAGTCCGCCTCGCGGGTCAGCCGCAGGTACAGCGCGGCGAAGACGCCGAGCACGGCGAACAGCAGCACGCTCATGGACGCGGCGAGCCCGAAGTCGTTGTTGACGGCGAAGGCGTAGCGGTAGATCAGCGTCATCACGGTGATGGTCGACGGGTCGGTGAAGCCGGTGAGCTGGAACGGCTCGATGAAGACCTGCATGGTCGAGATGATCTGGAGCAGCAGCAGGACCAGCATGATGAAGCGCATCTGCGGGAGCGTGACGTACCGCAGCCGGGCCCAGATCCCGGCGCCGTCCAGCTCCGCCGCCTCGAACAGTTCGCCGGGGATGGCCTGGAGGGCGGCCAGGTACATCAGGGTCGCGCCGCCCATGTTGGCCCAGGTCGAGACGAGCACCAGCGAGATCATCGCGGTGTGCGGCGACTGGATCCACTGCGAGGTGGGCAGGTGGGCGCCGCGCAGCGCGGTGTTGAACAGGCCGTCACCGGGGTCGTAGAAGAACTGCCACAGCATCACGCTGACGATCGGCGGCAGCATCACCGGCAGGTACACCGCGACGCGGAAGTACGCCTTGAAGTGCCGCAGTTCGTTGAGCAGCACGGCGATGGCGAACGGCACGGCGTAGCCCAGGAGCAGGGCGAGGCCGGTGAACTCCGCGGTGTTCTTCCACGCGGTCCAGAACAGCGGATCGGCGAACAGATGGCGGTAGTTGCCCAGGCCCACCCACTGCGGCGCGGTGATCAGGTTGTCCTGCTGGAAGCTCAGGATGATGCCCCGGACCAGTGGATACCAGGAGAAGACCGCGAAGCAGACGATGCCGGCCGCCATGAAGGCGTACGCCAGGGCGTTGTCGGCGACCCGGCGGCGCAGCCGCGCGTGCCGCGCCGTGCGGGTGCCCGGACGGTCGCGGGCCGGGGCCGCGGGGGGGCCGGGACGGCGGGGGGCCAGAGAGGTGGCCATGGGGAACTCCTTCTTCGGCGCCCGCGGGCCGGCCGGTGGAGGCACGACGGGCCCGCGGGCAGTGCAGGGTGGTCTTCCGGGCGGGCGGCTACTGCGCCGCGAGCAGGGAGTCGACCTGCTGGGAGGCGTCCGACAGCAGGGCGTCGATGTCCGCGCCCTTCTGGGTGAGCACCTTGGCCATGGCGGTGTCCAGCACGGCGTAGATCTGCTGGGCCTTCGGCGGCTCCAGCACCAGCGGGATGCCGGGCAGGGACTGCTCGAAGGGCGCGTAGTTGGCGACCGGCACGTTCGCGTGCTTCTTGTCGGCGGCGGCCTTGGCGTCCGCGGCGGCGCCGGTCCAGATGTTCGGCTCCGGCAGGCCGACCGGCTGCTTGGCCTGGGAAGCGCGCGCGGCCCCCATCTCGATCCGGTCGGGGTTCTCGTACTTGAACATCACCCAGGCCATGGCGGCCTTGATCTGGTCGGGGGTGTCCTTCGGGTTGAACATGAACCCGCCGCCGCCGGCCAGCGTGCCCTTGCCGTCGGGGATCGGGCCGAGGCCGTAGTCCTTGGAGTCGCCCTTGTACTGCGCGGCGATGGTGGGGATGTTGTCGGAGGTGGCGAGGTACATCCCGAGCTTGCCGGAGCCCATCATCTGCAGCAGGTCGGCCCACTCCAGCAGCTGCCGCTGCCCCATGGAGCCGTCGGTCCAGCGCATGTCGTGCAGCTGCCGGAGGACCGCCTTGCCGGTGGCGTTGTCGAAGTCGGCCTTCCAGGAGCCGTCCGGCTGCTGCTTGGCGACGTCGCCGCCGCGGGAGTACATCTCCGCGGTGAAGTGCCAGCCGCCGGTGTTGGACTTGCTGTAGTCGCCGTACCCGACGACTCCGTGGCCGAGAGCGGCGATCTTCTTCGCGTCCGCGCGGACCTCGTCCCACGTGGTCGGCGGGCTCGCCGGGTCGAGTCCGGCCTGCCGGAACAGCGCGCGGTTGTAGACCAGGCCCATCGAGTAGTTGCCCTCGGGCAGGCCGTAGGTGTGGCCGCTCGCGTCCTGGAACACCTTGCGGAGCTGCGGCTTGACCTGGTTCACGGCAGGGAACTGCGACAGGTACGGGGAGATGTCGGCCGCCTGGTGCTTGGCGATCAGACCCGCGGGGTCGGTGTAGTAGACGTAGAAGGCGTTCTCCAGCTGGCCGCCGGCCAGCTTGGTGGAGAAGGTCTGCGGGTCCATCTGGCCCTCGTGCGGCACCACCTTGATCTTCGGGTGGAGCTTCTCGAAGGCCGACACGTCCTGCAGGAAGATCTTCCGGTTCACCGGGTCGGTCTTGGCAGGCATGTCGTTCACCGTGACGGTGACGGTGCCGTCGGCGGATGTCGATGGGCCCGAACCGCCGCCGCAGGCGCTCGCGGTGAGCGCGAGGGCTGCCGTCGTGGCGACGATGAGGGAGATGCGGGCTCTGCTGCCCGCCGGGAAACCGGTCATGGATCGTCCCTGGTCATGGGGGTGGTGGAGGGGCGGCCGCTCCCCGAGGTGACGCACAAGTTACGTCGCCCTCACCAGGCATGCAATACGGAAGCACATTTACGCAAAAACAACACGTATTCTTCAGCACATCGCGAAACGAGTGCAAGAATCGCGCACAAAATCTACGGGCGATGCCGTATATAGTGCGCTCATGGTGCGCAAACTCGTGCAGGTGGCCCAGAAGGTGGGCGTCAGCGAGGCGACGGTGAGCCGGGTGCTGAACGGCAAGCCGGGGGTGTCGGACAGCACCCGGCAGGCGGTGCTGACGGCACTTGACGTGCTGGGTTACGAGCGGCCCACGCAACTGCGGGGGGTGCGGGCGCGGTTGGTCGGCCTGGTGCTGCCCGAGTTGCAGAACCCGATCTTCCCCGCGCTGGCCGAGGTCGCCGGCGGCGCGCTGGTCCAGCTCGGCTTCACCCCGGTGCTGTGCACCCGGTCGGCCGGCGGCCTCACCGAGGCGGAGTACGTCACGATGCTCCTGGACCAGCAGGTCTCCGGCGTCATCTTCTGCGGCGGGCTCACCCCCGACGAGAGCGCGACCCTGAAGGAGCGCGGCGTCCCCGTCGTCCTGCTCAACGCCGCCGTGGACCACGGCGGTTTTCCCCAGGTGTCGACCGATGACGTGGCCGCGGTCCAGCAGGCCTACGCCCACCTGACCTCACTGGGCCACACCCGCATCGGCCTCATGGTCGGCCCCGCCGACCACACCCCCTCCCGCCGCAAAGCCGCCGCCTTCACCACCCTCGCCCGCCACACCACCACCGGCAACACCACCACCGGCAACACCACCGCGACTGGCACGGGAACCAGCACCCACCCCATCGGCCACGCCCTCTTCTCCTTCGAAGGCGGCCAAGCCGTCGCCACCGAACTCCTCACCACCGGCATCACCGCCCTCATCTGCGGCAGCGACATCCTCGCCCTCGGCGCCATCCGAGCCGCACGCCGCCAAGGACTCACCGTCCCCCACGACCTGTCCGTCGTCGGCTACGACGACTCCGCCTTCATGAACTACACCGACCCACCCCTCACCACCCTGCGCCAACCCATCGAAGCCATGTCCCGCGCCGCCGTCACCCTCCTCGCCAACCAGATCCACGGCACCAACCCCACCCCCAAAGAACTCCTCCACGAACCCGAACTCGTCGTCCGACACTCCACCGCACCGGCGCCGGGCGCCGGCGCCGGGCAGTAGCCGGCGGGCGGCAACGCCAGGAGGCCGTGGCGCGCCGGCCGGGCGAAGATCGCGCACCGGCCCCGAGGGCTTGCGGATTCCGAGCAAGAAGTCGACGGGAAAGCTTCGACACATGCACAGCCTGTCGTCGATCTGACCTGCCGCCGCCAACTTTCCCGCAGGTCAGGCCGCGGACGGGGGCCGACAGCCGGATTCCGCGCCGGCACCGCGGCCTTCCGCGGAATCGCCCCGCGCATTGCACCGGGATTGACGCGGCGTTACGGTGCCGCTCACTCAAGCACCCCCCTCCTGCTGCGGAGCCCACCCATGCCCGAATCCCCCCGGGGTACCCGTCTGCCCAGAACAGCGCCGGCCGCGGTCCTCACGCTGCTCGCCCTGCTGGCCGCCCTCGTCGGCTGGACCGCGCTGCACGCCACCGCGGCCGCCGGCACCGTCTACGAAGCCGAGTCGGCCGCCCTGTCCGGCGGTGCGGTCGTCGCCTCCGACCACACCGGCTTCACCGGCAGCGGCTTCGTCGGCGGCTACACCGACGCCGCCAAGGGCGCCGCCGCCACCACCTTCACGGTGAACGCCGCCACCGCCGGCGCGTACGTCTCCACCCTGCGCTACGCCAACGGCACCACCGCCACGCAGACCCTCTCCGTCTACGTCAACGGCGCGCGGACCACCCAGGTCTCGCTGCCGGCCACCGCCGACTGGAACACCTGGAGCACCCTCGCCACCGCCGTCGCGCTGAAAGCGGGCGGCAACACCGTCGCCTACCGCTTCGACAGCACCGACAGCGGCAACGTCAACCTCGACGACATCACCCTCGCCGCCGCCCCGGCCCCGCCCAGCGGCCAGTACGAAGCCGAGTCGGCCGCCCTGTCCGGCGGGGCGGTCGTCGCCTCCGACCACACCGGCTTCACCGGCAGCGGCTTCGTCGGCGGCTACACCGACGCCGCCAAGGGCGCCGCCGCGACCACCTTCACGGTGACCGCCGCCACCGCCGGGAGCACGCCGGTCACACTGCGCTACGCCAACGGCACGGGCAGCACCCGCACCCTGTCCGTCTACGCCAACGGCACGAAGGCGGTCACCACCTCACTGCCCGCCACCGCCGACTGGAACACCTGGGGCACCACCACCGAGAACCTGACGCTGAAGGCCGGGAGCAACACCGTCGCCTACCGCTTCGACAGCACCGACAACGGCAACGTCAACCTCGACGACATCACCGTCGGCACCACGACGACCACCCCGCCGACGACCCCGCCCACCACGCCGCCGACGTCCCCGCCCTCCGGCGGCCAGGTCTACGACGCCGCGACCGCCTTCTTCACCGGCGGCCCCTCGGTCGGCACGTCGATCTCCGGCTACGCCGGCAGCGGCTACCTCAGCGGATTCACCGCCCAGGGCGCCCAGACCCAGGTGGACACCGCGGTGCCGGCGGCCGGCAACTACGCCGTCTCCGTCGCCTACGCCAACTCCACCGGCGCCACCCAGACGCTCTCCCTCTACCTCAACGGCGTCAGGAACGCGCAGCTCAGCCTGCCCGCGGGCGGCGGCTGGCTGTCCGTGTCCAAGACGGTGGCGCTGCGCTCGGGCCTGAACCTGATCGGCCTGCAGCACGACGCGGGCGACAGCGGCAACGTCGCCGTCGACGGCGTGTCGGTCGCCGGCGGCACTGCGCTCGCCGCCCAGGGCGCGACCGCGCCGTACACCGAGTACCGGGCGGCCGACGCCGCCACCAACGGCACGGTGCTGCCGGTCAGCCGCACCTATCCCTCGCTCAGCTCCGAGGCCACCGGCCGCAGCGCCGTCCAGCTCGCCGGCACGGGCAAGTACGTCCAGGTCACCCTCGCCAAGCCGGCGAACGCCCTGGTCGTGCGCTACTCCATCCCCGACACCTCGAACGGGTCGCCCACCACCGCCCCGCTCGCCCTGTACGCCGGCGGCGCCAAGGTCACCGACCTCACGCTGACCAACAAGTTCGCGTGGCTCTACGGCGCCGGCTACTACGACACCAACAACCCCGCCGACGGCTCGGGCCACCACTTCTACGACGAGGTCCGCTTCCGCAACTCCGCGACCTGGCCGGCCGGGACCGTGCTGAAGCTGCAGAAGGACAGCACCGCCGGCGGCACCTTCACCCTCGACACCGTCGACACCGAGCAGGTCGACGCGGCCTACGCGATGCCCGCCGGCTACGTCTCCGCGGCGAACTACGGCGTCACCCCCGGCGGCGGCGACGTCACCTCGGCCCTGAACAGCGCGCTCAGCCAGCTCTCCGGCACCGGGCAGGGCCTGTGGCTGCCCGCCGGCACCTACTCCGTCTCGGGCCGGGTCTCGCTGAGCAACGTCTCGCTGCGCGGCGCCGGCCAGTGGTACACCACGATCCAGTCCACCTCGGAGAACGGCTCCGGCGGCCTGTACGCGACCGGCGGCCGCAACCAGATCGCCGACCTGACCGTCTCCGGTGACCAGACCTTCCGCAACAACGACCAGGGCGCGGCCGCGATCGAAGGGGCCTTCACCTCAGGGTCGCTGATCCTCGACGTGTGGATGGAGCACACCAAGGTCGGCCTGTGGGCGGTGCCCGGCACCGGTCTGGACGCGGCAGGTCTGCGCGTGCGCGACGTCTTCGCCGACGGCGTCCACCTCCACGGCGGCTCCTCGGGCTCCACGGTGGAGCAGTCCTCGGTGCGCAACACCGGCGACGACACGATCGCCCTGGACACCGAGGGCGGCAACGTCACCGACTGCACCGTCTCGCACAACACCTCGCAGAGCCCCATCCAGGCCAACGGCATCGGCGTCTACGGCGGCGGCGGCAACACGGTGGCCGGCAACGCGGTCAGCGACACGGTCGCCTTCGGCTCGGGCATCACGGTCAGCACCTACTTCGGCCAGAACTTCTCCGGACCCACCACCGTCCGGGACAACCTGCTGCTGCGCACCGGCTCCTACCACTCCAACTGGGCCACCGACATCGGCGCGCTGTGGATCTACGCGGCGAACCAGGGCGACATCACCCAGCCGGTGAAGGTCACCGGCAACACCATCAAGGACAGCACCTACCAGGCCGTCCTGCTCAGCTACGGCCACACGATCAGCAACCTGTCCTTCGACCACGACACGATCACCGGCGCCGGCACGTACGGTTTCGACATCAACAACGTCACGGGGAGCATGACGGTCAGCAACACCACCGTCAGCGGGGCCGCCTCGGGCGGCCTCAACAACCCCGGGGGCTACACCGTCAACCGGGGGGCGGGCAACTCCGGATTCTGATAAAGGAATCCGTGCTCGCCGGAAAAAGCAGCAGGCCGGGTCCCGCACCGAACGGTGCGGGACCCGGCCTGCTGTACGCGTCAGCGTCAGGCGGGAACGATGTTCTCCGCCTGCGGGCCCTTCTGGCCCTGGGTGACGTCGAAGTTCACCTTCTGGCCTTCCTGGAGCTCGCGGAAGCCGGAGGCGGCGATGTTCGAGTAGTGGGCGAAGACGTCAGCGCCGCCGCCGTCCTGCTCGATGAAGCCGAAGCCCTTTTCCGCGTTGAACCACTTCACGGTGCCAGATGCCATGTCATTCTCCTTCAGGGGCAGTGCCCGGAGTCCGCACTGCGCGGGCTCCGCGTCGCCGCGATGATTACCCCGTCCGGAAAACACCGGAAATACAAAAGCGCTCCCACCGCACACGGGCGACGAGGGCACTTGAAGTCTTTGGGAACCACAACTGCAACTCCTGGAAACCATAGCACGCTGCCGTCGATTATGTCGGAACCGTCGATTGTCAACCCGCCGGAGACAAAAAGACTGAAGCCGATCCGACGGAGATTCTGTACTCGCGGCAGCAGATAATGCGCGGTCGCGTTCGCGATTCTCCGCCGGTCCTGCCGCTGCCCGGATCAGGGCGTCGGCACGGCCCTGCCGCATTCCGTCCCCGCGTCCGTGTGACGGTGAGGCCCGCGCCACCCGGTCCAGCGGCAGCCGGCCCCCCTCACGGCGTCCGCGCGTCCGCGGCGGGCTTGAGCACCTCCCTGCACCAGGTCCGGAAGCCGGTGGCCGCCGGCTCGGCGCTCCCCCAGTCCTCGTCGTAGATGCCGCGATCCTGCGCGGCGAACGCCTCGGTCAGGTCCTCGACCGCCTGGTCGCTCGCGCCCTGGGAGCGGAGCAGCGACGCGTACGCCTCGATGCTCGTGCGGCGGTAGGCGACCGGACGCCCGAGTTCCTGGCCGATCACCTCGGCCATGCCGTCGGGGGTCAGCCGGTCGGGGCCGAACACCGGGAGGTTCCGCTGCCCGGTCCAGGACGGATCGGTGAGGAGGACCGCGGCGGCGGCGGCGATGTCCCGCGTCGCGATCGACGCGAGCGGCAGGTCGCCCGCGCAGGTCAGGGTGAACACGCCCTGCTCGCGGATGGCGTCGAGCTGCCGCAGGAGGTTCTCCATGTAGAAGGGCATGGACAGGGCCCGGTAGGCGGCGCCGGACGCACCGAGTTCGGCGTCCATGGCGAAGGCCGCCGAGAGGACTCCGGCCGGGGCCGGCCAGCCGTGCCCGGCGCTGGAGACCCCGACGACGTGGCCGACGCCGTGACGGGCGACGGCGTCGGCGCCCGCCCGGGCGAAGCGGAGATAGTGCGTCTCGGCGCTCGGCGCCGCGGGGTTCGGCGGGACGAGCCAGAACAGCGCCTCGGCGCCGGGCAGCGCCCGGTCGAGCACGGCCGGATCGTCGTGCGAGCCGGTGACGGCTTCGACCCGTTCGCGGACCGGGCCGTCCAGGCGCGAGGCGTCCCGGACGACGACCCGGACCTCCTCGCCCTGATCGAGCAGCTGCCGGACCAGCCGGCCGCCGATCTGTCCTGTCGGTGTGGTGACGACGATCATCGGATCTCCCCATAACATGAACCTGAACTCCGGTTCCGAATCTACGGCGGGCACCGCGCACCGTCAACTACAGTGGTGCCACCATGACCGCACCCGAGCGCCCGCTGCGCGCCGACGCCCGGCGCAACCGCGAGGCCGTCCTCGACGCCGCCGGCGAGCTGTTCGCCCGGCGCGGCGACGCCGTGCAGATGGACGAGATCGCCGAGCGCGCCGGCTTGGGCGTCGGCACCCTCTACCGGCACTTCGCCGACAAGCAGGCGCTGCTCGCGGCGATCATCGGCCGCAGGTTCGAGGCGATGACCGCGGTCGCCCGCGCCGCCGACGCGACCGAGGACCCCTGGACGGCGTTCGAGACGCTGCTGTACGGCTACCTGGAGTCCGTGGCGGCCGACGCCGCCTTCCGCTTCGCGCTCCTCGGCCCGCAGGAGCCGCGCTGGAACGACATCGCCGCCGAGAAGACGGACTTCTCGGCGATCACCGAACGCATCGTGCTGCGCGCCGTCGACGCGGGTCGCCTCCGTGCGGACTTCCACGCCGCGGACTTCGTCCTCATCACCCGCGGCGCCATGGCCAACATGAGCGGCACCGGCGACTGGCGCCGACACGTCACGCTGGTGCTCGAAGGCGTCCGCCGGGGCGGACGCTGACCCGACGGGGGTGCGGGTCCCCCGCCTTCGACCGCGTCCGGCGGACCGCCGCTCAGGACGCCGCCGTGGCCGTGAAGGCGCGGAAGAGCAGCTCGGTGTTGTCCGCCCGCAGGCCGACGCCGCCCGGGCGGCGCAGCGGGCCCGGCGAGGTGTCCAGTGTGCTGAGCACCGTCCGGCGGTCGATCTCCAACCGCAGCCGGACGCCGTGCTGTTCGTTGCGGGCGGTGGCCGTGACGGTGTGCCACGCGTCGTAGGAGAAGGCGTGCCTGGCCTCCTCCACGGTGGTGTAGTCACCGCCGTTCGCCGCGGCCGCGTCGCTCGCCGGGACCTTCCGCTTGATGACGACCACGCCGTCCCGGCGGCGGAAGCTGAGCGCGTAGAGCTCCTCGGGGCTGTGGTAGCGCAGCCAGATGTGACCGCCGTCGTAGTCCTGGCGCGGGGTGCGCGGGGTGCTGACGGGCCGGTGCAGCAGGATCGCGCTGCGCACCGTCACGTCGGCGAAGTCGCGGCGGCGCGTCACCAGCCGGAAGACCGCCGAGTCGGTGGCGGACCGCGAGTCGGTGCCGGTCTCGCCGGTGTCGGGCCGGCCGGTCCAGCCGTCGCCGTCGCGGGCGAAGAGCGAGCCGCTGGTCACCGACCAGTCCGCGTCGACCCGGGCTCCGGCGGCGCCGGGATGGCGGTACGCGTACTCGTTGGTGACCAGGCCGGAGTCGCCGAACTGCGCGCTGAAGGGCGGCGCCTGCGGGTCGTCGCGGTCCCCGCCGCCGCGTCCCCGCAGGCCGAGCACGGCCGCGCCGCCCCCGGCCACCGCGAGGACGCCGCCGGCCGCGAACAGCAGCCGCCTGGGCAGCGGCCGGCGCGCGGCCGCTGCCCGCCGGGCGCCGGGGCCGTCCGTGTCCGGCCGGGGGACGTCCGCCGGCGCCATCTCAGACGCTCTCGGACACGGTCGCGTCGGTCAGCTCCGGCCAGCTGCGACGGGTCAGGTCGCGGTAGGCGGAGAAGGCGACACCGCCGGTCTCCCCCTTGGCCAGCAGCGTCATCCTGCGCTGCCCGTCGACGGTGATCACCGTCGAGCTGCCGGTCACCTCGACCGCCAGCCGGTGCGCGGAGCCCTCCGGCAGGGTCCGCTCGCCGACGAGTTGCTGCTCGTCGGCGTCGCCGGAGAAGACCTGCAACCGGTCGCGCGCCACCTGCACGCTGATCGCCAGCGGGCTGCCCACCCGCACCCACACCGCGCCGCTGACGCCGTCGCCGGTGAGCCGGCCGACCGTCGCGCTGACCGTGTACCCGGTCCAGCCGCCGGTCCGGTCCGGCTCGTAGGCGCCGTACGCGGACAGGTCGAGCCCGTTGCGCGGCTCGATGCCGCTGTCCGAGACCCGCAACGGGGCGGCGACGCCCGGGGCGCTCAGCCAGGTGCCCGCCGGGTCCAGCAGCGCGGCGTCCGACACCGGCTGCTGCCCGGAGGCGCTCCGCGGCCAGGTCGTCGCCGCGTCGCTCTGCGCGGGGGCGATGCGCAGCGACGCGAAGGAGGGCCAGTCCGCCGTCCTGCGGTTGATGCCCACCCGGATGCCGACGCCGCCGGTGAGGTCGGCGCCGGTCAGCTTCGACGTCCACCTGACCGTGTGGGTGTCGTCCACCGTGGCGGTGGTCGTCTTCCCGCTCACGGTGACGCTGAGGCTGTGCGTGGGCGCCGCCGGCATGGACTTGGCGGCCACCCGCCGGTCGCCGATCAGCAGGCTGAGGGTGCCCTGGCTGACGCTGACGGTCACCGCCTCCAGGCTGCCGGTCCTGACCGTGACCGCGCCCTGGTTGGTGCCGTTGCCGAGGCTGTTGAGCGTCGCGGTGACCCGGTAGCCGGTCCAGTCAAGGCTGTTGAGCGGGCGGTAGTCGGCCGCCACGTACTGGGCGCCCGCCGCCGGCGTGACCCGGCCGGTGAAGGCGTCGAGGCTGGTCGCCTGCTTGCGGTCGCTGTTCACCCACTGGGTCGGGGTCGAGAGCGGGTCCGCGGCGCTGGGCGGCACCTGCAGCCAGGCCGCGATGCGGTCGAGCAGCTGGCCGGGGGTGGTGCTCTTGAGCACTTCGAGGCGCTGGACGGTGTGCGCGGCCGCGGCCCTGCGGCTGGCGGTGAGCGGCCGGCTGGAGACGTCCGACATCGTGGCCAGGAAGTGCTTCTCCAGCATCTGCTGGGCGGTCAGCGCGGGTGCGCTGACGTTGGCGCGGTCGGTCGCCTCGGAGAACGGGAAGGCGAACAGCAGCGGCTTGGGCAGTCCGTGGCCGGTGATGTCGTGGACCGATCCGGAGATGTCGCGCTCGACCCGGGCCTCGTACTCCGTCACGGTCTCCAACCGGTGCTGCTCGGGCAGCCACAGCCGGTTGGCGAGCATGGAGCCGAGGTGGCCGGCGGCGTCCACCGGTTCGCGCCGGTGCGAGTCCTGGGTGTGGTCCTGGAAGTCCCACCGCCCCGAGTCCGCCATCCGCTTGATCTCGTGCCAGGTCAGGTAGTACGGCCGGTCGTGGTCCACCCGCCCGGTGATCAGGAACGACGTGGCGTGCATGTGGTGCCGCGCGAGGATGCGGTCGCCGTACACCCACAGGCCGTTGGTGCCGTCGTCGAAGGTGATCAGCACCGACCGCGGCGGGGCGACCCCGCCGCGCAGGTAGGTGGCGAACTCCTCGGCGGTCAGCGTGCGGTAGCCGGCCTTCTCCAGCGCGGCGAGCTGCGCGTCGAAGGCCGCCGGGGTGACGACGTAGGGGCTGCTGCTGTGCGGGCTGATGTCGTGGTAGGTCAGCACCACCGGCGCACCGGTGGCCGGCAGCTCCTTGGCCGACCGCGTCCACGCGGCGACCTCGGCGCCGCTGAGGTGCTCGGCGGGCAGCGCCGACTGCGGGCTCATGTACTTCTGGTACTGGTAGTACTCGGCTGCGGCGTAGAAGGGCAGCGCGATCACCGCCAGCGCGAGTGCCACCAGCAGCACGCGCACCGGCCAGTGCCCGGCGCCCCGCCCCCGGTGCGGGCGGCGGGTGGCGACGGAGGTCAGCGACGTCACGGCAGGATGCTCCCCCGGGAGAGGACGACGGCGTACACGCCGCACACCACGGCGGCGGACAGCAGGGCGGCGACCAGGCGGCCGGTCCCGCGTACGAGGTTCTTCATCACGGCCTCCTCGGCGTCACAGCGTCCTCGACCAGACACCCCGCCGGATGGTGGCGAGGGAGTAGGGCAGCAGCCAGGCCAGCAGCAGCGCCGACAGCAGGCTCATCACCGGGCGGTAGCGCCAGCGCGCGTCGCCCGGGTTGTCGATCTTGAAGGCCAGACCCCACACGCAGCCCTTGAGCACCACCCCGCACAGGTACAGCAGGGTCAGGAACGCCGCGCCGTGCAGCGGGGCCCAGATGATGTGCCGGAAGGCCATGAACGGCGCCGCCACCACCCACAGGGCGTGCCCGTAGTACAGGCAGGCGGGACCCGGCCCGCGCCGCCACATGAACGACCCGGTGAAGAACATGTTCCGGATGAAGCTCTTCTTCCAGCGGATCTGCTGCTTCATGAACGGCCGGAAGTGCTCGGGGACGTTGGTCCACACCTTGGCCGCCTGCACGTAGCCGATCCGCCACTTGCGCTCGGGGTAGTCCTGCGCGGTGACGAACGGGGAGTCGGCGTAGCGCCGCTTCAGCGCCTTGCCGCGCCAGTGCTGCCCGAGCACGTAACCGGTGAGCTGGCGGTCGGTGGCGAAGCGGAAGGGGGCGCCGAGGAAGCGGTCGCCGGCCCAGGCGGGCATGTAGTTGTAGACGGCGTCCCGGCGGAAGACGGCGAGCGGGCCGGAGACGCAGGAGACCGAGCCGAAGGTGGACTCGGCCGCCTTCGCGACCCGGAACTGCCCCTCGTACCAGACGTCCTGGGCCTTGGTGAAGATCGAGGCGCCGACGTTCAGCGCGCGGCAGTGGCCGCTGACCGCGCCGAGCTCGGGGTGGTCCACGAGGGACTGCACGCACAGCCGCAGCGCGTCGGGCGCCATGATGCAGTCGGAGTCGGTGAAGGCGAGGACGTCGCCGTCGGCGATCTCGCAGGCCCGGACCAGGGCGTGCTTCTTGCCGAGGTTCTTGTCCAGGTTGATCACGGTGATGCCGAGTTCGGTCGACAACCGCTGGAGGATCTCCCGGGTGCCGTCCACCGACATGTCGTCGACCACGATGATCTGCAGGTCGGGGTAGTCGCTCTCGGCCATCGAGCGGACGCAGTCCTCGATGCACTCGGCCTCGTCCTTGACCGCCAGCAGGAAGCTCACCCGCGGGACGGGCGGCAGGGCCGGGAAGGAGGCCAGGTCGCGCGGACGGCGGCGCAGCATCCGCTGCGACGGGTCGTCGTAGCGGCTGTAGGCGATGAAGAGCATGGCGATCGTGCCGACCAGCACGGTGAAGCCGTAGCCGAGGATCAGCGGGCTCTGCAGCAGCCGCGGGGCCTCGCGGGCGAGGATCAGCAGCAGCGGCAGCAGGCACAGCAGCGTCAGCACGCGCCGTACGCCGTGCCGCACCGCCGGGTGCATCCGGTCCAGCGCCCGGCGCAGCGGCCCGTGCGGCCGGACCCGGGCCGAGCGCACCGGCGGCAGCGGGCGCGGGGCCCGCCGTGCGGCGGGCGGTTCGAGGACGGCGGTGGCCGCCGCGTGCTCCTGCCGCGCGGTGCGGGTTCCCGGACCGCCCTGCGGGGGGTGCCCGTAGGGCAGGTCGTACGCCGGCTCCGCCGCAGGCGTGGAGGCCGGCCACTCGTACGCCGGTTCCGCCGGCAGGTCGTGGCCCGCGGACGGCGACCAGTCGTAGGCGCGCGGCGCTGCGTCGGCCCGCGGGTCGGCGGCCGGGAAGCCGTGGGGGAACTCATGGGGGAAGTCGTTGCGGGCGAAGAGCGGGTCGGCGCCGAACTGCCAGTCGGCGTACGGCGCTTCGTCGGCCGCCTGCTGCTGCCGGTCGGGGGTGCCGGGTGGCGGGCCCCCGAGGTGCGGGTCGGTCACAGGACCGCCTTCGCCGCGACGGTGTCCAGCCGGTAGGTGGCGTCCAGCACGTCGTGCCGGGAGGCCAGCCACCCCAGGTCGGCGGTCGGCTGGACGGTGTGGACCAGCACCAGGTCCCAGGCGTGCGCGTGCGGGTCGGTGACGCTCTCCCGCACCACGCCGCCGATCACCGCGGTGGGCACCAGGGGGTCGGTGAAGCTCACCTCCGCGCCCTCCGCGGCGAGTTCCTCGATGATCTCCAGCGCGGGCGACTCCCGCAGGTCGGCCACCCCGGGCTTGTAGGCGACGCCGACCACCAGGACACGGGCGCCGGCGATCGCGTGCCCGCGGTCGCCGAGCAGTTCCCGCACCCGGCGGACCACCTGGCGGGGCCGGCCGGCGATGCCCGCCATGGCCGCCTCGACCAGCGGGGAGGCGGTGCGCTCGGCACGCAGCTGCCAGAGCAGGTAGTGCGGGTCGCAGGGGATGCAGTGCCCGCCGACCCCCGGGCCGGGGTAGAACGGCATGAAGCCGTACGGCTTGGTCGCCGCGGCCTCGATCACCGGGATCGGGTCGATGCCGAGCGTGCGGCAGTTCTCCGCGAACTCGTTGGCGAGCGCGATGTTGACCGCGCGGAAGGTGTTCTCCCACAGCTTGGTCATCTCCGCCGCCTCGGGCGACGGCAGCAGGTGGATCGACGGCGCCGTGCGGATCAGCAGCGCGGCGGCCCGCCGGCCCGCCTCGGCGCCCGCGGCACCGACCACCCGCGGGGTGGTCTCCTGCGTGTGGTGGGCGTTGCCGGGGTCGATCCGCTCCGGGGAGAACGCCACGAAGATGTCGTCGCCCACGGTGAACCCGCGCGCGGTCAGCGGCGCCACGAGCAGGTCGCGGGTGGTGCCGACGTACGTCGTGGAGGTCAGCATGAGGAGCTGGCCGGGGACCGCGTGCGCCACGACGGCCGCGCAGGCCGCGGTGAGCGCGGTGAGGTCGGGCACCTGGTGCCGGTCAACCGGGGTGGGCACGCACACCAGCACGGTGTCGGCCCGGCCGATCGCCGACGCGTCGTCGGTGAGCGTGAAGCGCGGGTCGCCGGTGTGTTCTGCCAGCCGGGTCAGGTCGCTGGGCAGCAGGTCGACGTCCCCGCCGCGGATGGCGTCGAGGCGGTGGGCGCTGGTGTCGATCCCGATGACCTCGTTGCCGGCGGCCAGCAGGGCCAGCGCGGTGGGCAGGCCGACGTAGCCGAGCCCCACCACCGCGACGGCGCCGAGGGCGGGATCCTCCCCGACCGGCGCGCCGGGGTGGACGACCATGACGTCGTCGGACCGGGCTATCGGGTCATCGGAAGGACGAAGAAGGCGCAGTGACATGGATGCTCCGCACGGACGACTGTGGTGAGAACCCGGCCGCATTCCAGGAACAGGACACGGCTCGTTCCCCCCGTCGCCCCCCTGAGCGACTGCCACCAGGCCGCGTCAGCATCCGGGGTGACCCCCGGCGTGGTCAAGATCGATGGTCATGGCTTAATATCTCCCGATGTCCGACATGGGGGCCGCGTCTCATGTGGCCGGGGTTGCGAGGTAACGGTGTCCGAGGGGGATCCGCTGGCGCAGCGGCTGGTTTCCGACGCCCTGTGGGCGGTCGTGGAGCCGCTGCTGCCCCGCTTCGAGCCGCGCCGCCAAGGCGGCGGGAGCGCGCCGCTGGACGAGCGGGCGGCGTTCACCGCCGTGGTCTACGTCCTGACGCACGGCTGCGCGTGGCGGCAACTGCCCGCTTCGTTCCGGGTGTCGGCGGCCACGGCGCACCGCCGGTACGCGTCCTGGACCCGGACCGGTCTGTGGGAGCGGCTGCGCGGGGCGGCCCTGGACCGGCGGATCGCGGGGCAGCCGGACCGGGACTGGGTCGCCGCGATCGTCGGCGCGGCGACCACGCGATCGGCTGAGGCCGTCGGCCGCTCCGCCACGTGAGACGGCGACGAGACGTATGTACGCGTCTTATAGGAGGACTTGACCGATTATAAGAGTGGATCGGCTTGCTTCACACTGTGACGAACATGTGATGATTTAAGTTTCCAGTAATGAGCCGGGCGAGACGGCTGGGAATTCAGGGACGCGAGCGGCGCGCGCCACCGCCCGCCGCCGCGCCGACCGACCGGCCGGCCCTTCCACCTGCGTATATCCCCATACGCCCCGGGCAACCCAGCCGCATCGATCGCCGCGCGCGACGCTCCGGACCTCCCGCGCGACAGCCGCGGGCGACCCGCTGACAGGCGACGGGCGAGCGGCTCCGCCGGCGTCTCCCGCGCACTCCGTCCCTATTTGCGTGGTTCGTCTTCACCTGATCATCACAATTCGATGACACGGCCATCGGCGATGACGGAAACCCCGCACGGCCCGTCTACTGTGCGCTGGTCACGGCTCCCCAGACGGCGTCTCACGGTGTTCGGCACCGGCAGCAGCCCGGGACAGCACGCGGTACCGGGCAGAAGCGGGCAGGACGAACCAGGGGAAGACCGTTGGACGACATAGCGCTGGTCTTCGGCACGCGGCCGGAGATCATCAAGCTCGCCGCCATCGCGCACGAACTCGCCGGACGGGCCCGGCTGGTGCACACCGGGCAGCACTTCGACCAGCAGATGTCGGGCGCGGTGCTGGCCGACCTCGGCCTGCCGCGCCCGCACGTGCACCTGGCCGCCGGCAGCGGCAGCGCGGGGCGCGGCCACCAGATCGGCGGCCTGATCGTCACCCTGGCGAGGGAGTTCACCGCCCGCCCGCCGGCCGCGGTGATCGTCCAGGGCGACACCAACAGCACGTCGGCGGGCGCCCAGGCGGCGCACTACTGCGGGGTGCCCGTCGTCCACGTCGAGGCCGGGCTGCGCTCGGGCGACCGGAAGATGCCGGAGGAGATCAACCGCCAGGTGGTGGGCGCACTGGCCGACCTGCACTGCGCGCCGACGCCCACCGCCGTGGCCAACCTGCGAGCCGCCGGCGTCGACGCCGGCCGTATCCACCTCACCGGCAACACCGTCGTCGAGGCCGTTCACCGCTCGCTGCCGGACGAGCGGGAGCAGCGGAGACTGGCAGCGCGGTACGGGGTGCCCGGCGACTTCGTCCTGGCCACGGTGCACCGCCCGGAGAACTCCGACGACCCGGTGCGCCTCGCGCGCCTGCTGGAGTCCCTGACGGCTCTGGGTCCGCCCGTGCTGCTGCCGCTGCACCCGAGGACCCGGCGCAGGATCGCCGAGTTCGGCCTGGAGGCGGCGGCCGCGCCGCTGCTGCTCGCCGAACCGGTCGACCACCGCACCTTCCTGGGGCTCGCGGCACGCGCCCGGCTGCTGGTCTCGGACTCCGGCGGCGTGCAGGAGGAGACCACCGTGCTGAAGAAGCCGCTCCTGGTGGTGCGCACGAGCACCGAGCGCCCGGAGGCCGTCGACGCGGGCTTCGCGCGGCTGGTCGAGCCCGGCGCGCAGCTGCTGCACGCGGGACGGCGCGTCCTGGCCGACCCCTCGGCGGCGGCCGCACTGCGCGACACGCCTTCACCGTACGGGGACGGCACCGCCTCCGAGCGCATCTGCCGGCTCACCGAGGAACTGGCGGACTCCCTCCGCCGGCTCGGCAGCGCGGCGTAGGCCGGCGGCACCGACGGGCACCGGGCGAGACGGAACCGGTGCCGGACCATAGGGAAGGGAGGGAACGAGGATGTACGGAAACGCGGGCAAGGGCGCGGTGACCACCGGAACCGTGGTGGCCGGCGCGCAACTGGCCCACACCGGTTTCGGACTGCCCGGAATCGCGGTGGCCGTGCTGTCGCTGGGGCTGATCATGGGCGGGCTGCTCATGATGCGGTCCGCGCGCGTGGCACGCGCCAAGCGCTGACGCGCAGGCCGCCCCCGGCCGACGGCGAGCGCCGCCGGCCGCGGGCGGCCACTTGAGGGGGCCCGCGCGCCGCCCACGCCGGCTCAGCCCGCACCGCACTGCACCGCACCGCACCGCACCGCACCCCGCGCACCGCCAGGGAAGGCCGTGACCATGCTGCTCGCCGACGCTCCGGACGACTCCGGCCTGCTGCACGCGCTGTCGGAGTTCTCGGCCGTCATCAGCGTGCTCTTCCCGGCGTACCTGCTGCTCCTCGTCCTCCCGCTCCTGGTGCGCCGCACGCGCCGGCCGGGCAAGGCCGAGGACTACGCCTGGCACCTCTTCGTCCCCTGCCGCGACGAGGAGGCCGTCATCGGCGACACCCTCGCCTACCTGCGCGCCTCCTGCCCGACCGCGCATCTGTGGGTCGTCGACGACGACTCCGAGGACGGCACCGGCGACATCGTCCGGCGGTTCGCGATCCGCGATCCCGGGGTCCACCTGGTGCAGCGGCGCCGTCCGGAAGCCCGCCAGGGCAAGGGCGAGGCGCTCAACGCCGCCTACCGGGCGCTGTGCGCGTGGCTGCCCGCGCAGGCGGACCGCCGCCGGGTGATCGTCGGCGTCTTCGACGCGGACGGCCGGCCGGCGCCGGGCTGCCTCGACTTCGTGGCGGCCAGGCGGTACTTCGGACGCCAGGAGGTCGGCGGGGTGCAGATCGAGGTGCGCATGCTCAACCGCACCGAGCGCCACCCGAACCCCGAGGCCGGGGCCTTGCGGAACTTCGCCGACCGGCTGCTGATCCGCATGCAGGACCTGGAGTTCCGTGCGCCGGTCGCCGCGCTGCAGCACGCACGGAAGGCGTCGCGCTCGGTCTGCCTCGGCGGCAACGGCCAGTTCGTCCGGCTGGCCGCCCTGGACGATCTGAACGCCGAACGCGGCCGCCCCTGGACGGGCCGGCTGCTGGAGGACTTCGAACTCGGCATGCACCTGCTGCTGGCCGGCTGGATCAACAGCTTCTGCGCCGAGACCTACGTGGAGCAGGAGGCGCTGTACGACCCGCGCCGCTTCCTGACCCAGCGCACCCGCTGGGCGCAGGGGGTCATGCAGTGCTTCACCTACATCGTCAGGATCTGGCGCTCCGACCGCATCCCCAACACCGGCTTCCTCGAACTGTCCTTCTTCCTCGCCCAGCCGTGGCTCCAGCTGATCGGCGCCCTGCTCTACCCGGTGCCGCTGATGGTCCTGGCCACCTCCTACGCCCGCCATCCGCACGCGGCCGCGCACTACCTCGCCTCGGGCGGCTGGATCGGCATCGCGGCCTATCTCGTCATGAC
The DNA here is from genome assembly GCF_036353415.1 of Actinacidiphila polyblastidii. NCBI lineage: Bacteria > Bacillati > Actinomycetota > Actinomycetes > Kitasatosporales > Streptomycetaceae > Actinacidiphila > Actinacidiphila polyblastidii. The sequence continues at coordinate 74,142 of NZ_JAZEWV010000009.1, read as the reverse complement.
CGTCGGCCAGTTCGTGGTGTGGGGACCGATCTACCGGGGCAAGTGCGAGCGCGACAGCGGCTTCTGGCAGTCCATCGGCTGGGGCCTGGCCTACCCCTTCTACCTGCTCTCGCTCTACGTGGTGTCCTGGCGGGCGGTCGCCCGCATCGTCACCGGCAGGAACGGCTGGGCGAAGACCCGCCGCAACGCGGAGGGCAGGACGACCGGCCCGGTGGCGAAGGAAGCCTGAGCCGCGGCGCGCGACCCGGGACCGGCCGGGACCGCCCCGAGACGCCCACCCGGTCCCGGCCCGCCCGCCGCCGCTCCGCGGAGACGGCTGCCTCCGCCGTGACCACCTCCCTCCCGTCCTCACCCCGCGCGCGCCGGCCCGCGACCTGGCGCTGTGGGCGGAGCGCGCGTACGAGGCGACCGCCTTCTCCGCGCGGCGCCCTCCGCCCCACGGAGGTACGCTCGGATGGTCTCGGCCCCGCACCCGTGCGGGGCGGCCCACCCCCCTACCCGGGCGGCCACCGGCTCATCCGCGACGTCAGCGGCGCGGTGCGGGCCGGAGCGCGTCCGCCCCGGGCGGAAGGCGCCCGGCCTATGAGAAACCTTCCGAACGACCGAGTGGAGCCGCGGGGCAGCGCGGCCGACATGGAGGAAGGGCTGCCCGAGGTGCTCCTGCCGCCGCTCGCGGAGTGCGTCACCGCGGCGGACGCCGTGGCGGGCATCGTCTACCTCGCCGAGCCCGGCGGCACCCGGCTGAGGGCAGCCGTCATCCAGGGCTCCGTCCCCTTCGTCTTCGGCATGCCCGACAGCATGTCCACCGACGCCCCGCACGCCTCCGCGGCGGCTTGGCGCACCGGTGAGCTGACGGTGGTGGGCGAGCCCACACCGGAGCCCGGCGACCCGACCTTCGCCCACGTCATCCCCTTCCCGTACTCGGCGGCCTCCGTGCCCCTGGTGCGGGAGGACCGCCGCTACGGCGCGCTGACCCTGGTCCGGCTGTCGGCGCCGGGCGACGAGTGGCCGCTGAGCCCCGCGCGGCGCGCGCGGCTGCGCGCGGTCGGCGAGCGGCTCACCGACCGGCTGGACGTCCTTGCGGCACGGGGAACGGCGATCGTGACGGGCCCGACCACGCTCCTGGTGCCGACCTCCTCGCGCGGGGACGCGGGCACGGCGGGCGCCGCACGGGACTGGGGCGTGGCGGGCGTGGACGCTTCGGGCGGGCTCTCGCTGATGTACCAGGTCCACAAGCTCAGCACCGGGCTCACCAGGGTGACGGGGCTGGCCGAGATCACGTCCGCGGTGGCCGAGCGCATCATGAGGCCCTTCGGGGCGCAGTGCGCCGTCGTCGGGCAGATCACCGACGGGCGGCTGTGGATCACCGGGAGCGTCGCCGCGCCCTCCGGTGTCGTCCGCGAACTGCACGGCGCCGCGCTGACGCCCGGCACGGCGTGGGCGGACGCGGCGCTCACCCACTTCCCGCGGTTCTTCGCCGACCGCGCCGAACTGCGCCGCCGCTACCCCGGCGCCTTCGACGGCGACCCCACACAGAACGGCTGGGCGTTCCTGCCGCTGAGCGTCGGCGGCCGCGCGGTGGGCGTGTGCTGCCTCTCCTTCGCGCAGGAGCGGGCCCTCGACATCGAGGAGCAGGCCGCCCTGATGATGCTCGCGGACCTGCTCGCCAGCGCGGTGGAGCGGGCCCGGCTCGGGGCGTATGAGCACGTGCTGGCGGAGAGCCTGCAGCGGACGCTGCTGCCGCGGGCGCTGACCGCGCTGCCCGGCGTCGTGACCACCGCCCGCTACGTCCCGGCGCGCACCGACACCGGTCTGGGCGGTGACTGGTACGACGTGCTGGAGCTGCCCGACGGCAGGATCGGCCTGATCGTCGGCGACGTGGAGGGGCACAGCACCGACAGCGCGATCGTCATGGGCCAGCTGCGCACGGCGGTCATGGCGTACGCCCAGGAGGGCCACGATCCGGCCGCCGTCCTCGGGCGGGCCGGGCGGCTGCTCGGCGATCTCGACACCGAGCTGATCGCCAGCTGCTGCATCGCCTTCCTCAACGTCGAGGACGGGGTCCTGGAGACCGCGCGCGCCGGGCATCCCGCGCCGCTGCTGCGCCACTGCGACGGGCGGCTGGAGCCCCTCGACGTCGTCGCCGGCGCGCCCCTGGGCATCACTCCGGCGTCCGGCACGAACTCCTCCACGGTCCTGCCGCCGGGCGCCACCCTGATGTTCTACACCGACGGCATCCACGTGCCCGGCACCGGCGACGTCCCGGCGGCCGCCCTGCGCCTGCTCGCGTCCGCCGACGGCGACCTGGAGGAGCTCGCCGACGGCCTGGTGGCCGCGGCGGCCGACGGCCGTGACGACCTGGCCCTGCTGCTGGCGCGGTACGAAGGCGCCGTCGCGGGCGCCAGCCGGCGGATCGAGCAGCTGGAGATCCCCCGCCACGACCTGCGCGGAGTCGCCGACGCCCGCAGGTTCGTCCGCACCTGCCTGGAGCGGTGGGACACCCCGGAGATCTCCGAGGCGCTGGAGATGATCACCTCGGAGGCCGTCACCAACGCCCTCATCCACGCCGACAGCGACGTCGACGTGCGGATGCGCGAGTACGACGACCGGGTCCGGCTGGAGGTCCGCGACTCCGACGCCCATCCGCCGCTGCCCTCGGCCATGTCGGTCTCCGACGAGGACGAGCAGGCGCAGGCCGAGCACGGCCGCGGGCTGGTCATCGTCGACAGCCTGGCGAGCACCTGGGGCAGTTCACCGCACGGCCGCGGGAAGACGGTGTGGATGGAGCTGAGGTCCGGGGAGCCGGACGCACCCGGCGCGGACGGCGGAACGGACGGCGCGGCCGACGGTTCCGCGGAGCGCTGATCCGCCGGTGCCGCCGGTCAGCTGACGTGGAGGCGGCCGAGGGCGATCATGTCGCGTATGTACCGGGGCCAGTCGGAGTCCAGCTTGCGGGTGAAGTCCGCCCGGACGGCGGCCCGCTCCTCGTCGGTGAGGATCTCCGACGTTCCGTCGAGGCTGTGCAGCTCGAACACCTCGGCGGTGTTGATGAGGTGGAAGTGGGCGCGCTGACTGATCGTCATGTACAGCCCGAGTAGGGGCTGCCCCTGCAAACCGCCCAGCGCCTGCTGCCAGTCCACTCCGAGGTCGGCCCAACTGCGGCCTTTCTCCCACTCCAGCCACCGTGTCACGTCGGTGAACCAGATGAGCCGCTGGCCGTCGTGCTCGCGCGCGTACAGCTCGACGTAGTCGAGCATGTCGGCCGCATGCCCGGACATGGCCCCGCGCGTGCGCCGGTCGACGGTCGGGGGCGCGATCACGTGGGCGGCCTCGGCCATGCCGCCGGAGGCGCCGCGCTCCGGCCAGGGGAGCGCGTACATCAGCCAGTAGCGGGGCCGGGCGAAAAGGTCGACGGTCTGAGAGTCCACGACTACCTCTTGCGAATCGGCGGGCGCCCTCGGGGGCTGCTCGGTCAGCCACTCACGGTACAAGCAGTCCGCGACCGCGGAGCAGGAACAGGAACAGCCGCGGCGGGCGTCCTTCCTCAGCGGCCCGGCTCCGGGCGGGAGGGCCGGGGCCGGCCGGCCGCCGGCTTCGACGCCGTGACGTGAACCGGCGACCGGCGCGGGCCCCGGAGCCGATCTGCGTGAGCCGACCCGGGCCGCACGGGCCCGGGTGCGCTGGGGCGGGCGAGCGCCCCAGCGCCGGTGCGGCTACTCCCGCAGGTACGTCTCGCTGAAGCTGGTGCCGCCGGAGCCGAGCGCGCTCGTCCGGGCCTCGTAGGCGCCGTTCGACGGGTCGAGCGCGACCGGGCCGTAGGTTCCGAGGGAGTTGCCGTTGACCGTGGCCGAGGTGAAGTTGAGGGTGCCGAAGTTCGGGTACGCCCCGGTCGGTGACTCGATGATGACCTCGGCGCTGGCCCGCTGGGAGGACAGGGACTTGGTCGTGGTGTAGGTCCAGCCACGCGAGGAGTCGGTGAGCTTCAGGGTGTACTTGCTGCTTCCGGCGTAGGTCACCGAGGCGGTTATGCGGTCGCCGGCCGAGACGGGGTACGAGCCGGTGCTCAGGTAGACCGGGTTCGCCGGGTACATCTCGTACCAGGCCTGGTGCACGGCCCTGCCGCTGGAGCAGTCGGTCGCCACCCCGGTCTGCTCCACGGTGGACGAGCCGTACCCGTCGATGCCGACCCAGGGGGCGTAGAGGTCGTTGGTGGAGTTGCAGGTCGCGTTCGCTTCGGTCCAGGTCGCCGAGACCGAGGTGAAGCCGCTCCCCTGGGCGGCGTACCCGCCCCAGTTGTAGCCGTTGATGTTGTAGTGCAGAGGGCGGAAGGACAGTCCCGATGCGGCCACCGCGCCCGCCGGCACGGCGGGAGCGGCAAGGGTCGCCGCCGCTACCGCGACGGTGGCGAGGCCTGTCAGGAATCTGCGCATGCTGGCTCCTTCGTGAGGGGGATCAGGATGCTCGATACGCCGGCCCTGGGCCGTGTGAGGAACTTGGGGCGGCAGTACAGAATCACCGATCGTCATGCACCTGTCAATATGGCATTTCCTGCCGCCGCTCCGCCCGGTCCCTGCCGTACAAAGGGCTGGTGGAGGGCGCCGGCGTCCGCGCCGGGCGGACGGCCGACCGGCCCGCTTGGCGACCGACGGACCGATCGCGGGGAGCGTCGACCACCCAGGCCGCACGTCCGGCCGGCGACAGCCGCCAAGGACGTGGTGCTGGGGACCGCCGCAGGACGGAGCGCCCAGAATGCGCCAATCCCGTACTTGTCCGCCCTGAGGCACCATCAGGCCGGTAACGTGTCCAGTCCTGGTGGGGCAGGACGTGCCGAGGGCGGTGGGGGCGTGGATCCGGTGTCGGCGACACTGCTCGCGGAGTTGGCGGGCGGCGCCGGCGGAGCGCTCGGGCGCCAGGCATGGGCGGGGCTCACCTCGCTGGTGCGCCGGCCCTTCGGGCAACACCACGGCGAGTCCGCGCAGTCCCCGACCGCAGGCACCGGGGAGACGGAGCTGATGAGGCTTGCGGAGGAGCCCGGGGATACCGTGCGCGCACGTGCCTTGCGCGACGTGCTGGCGATGCGCGCCGCGGCGGACCCGGAGTTCTCCACAGACCTGCGGCAGTGGCATGAACAGGCGAAACACATACGGACCGGCGACGGCGACGTCCACAACACGGTCAGCGGCGGCAACCAGTACGGGCACGTGGTGCAAGGTCGGGATTTCTCCGGTGTGACCTTCAACTCCCCCGCGCCGCCTGCGCCGCCACGGGCTCCCGAGACGGAGACGCCGCCCACACCAGGCTGAGCCGATCGGATTGTGCGGAGGGGGAACCATGGGTGCAACGTCGCAGCATCTGCGCAACTTCGTGGATCAACACCGGGTGCTGCGGCACCCGTTCCTCGCCCTGGTGACCTCGGGTGAGGCCGGGCCGGAGCAGCTCGTCGCCTGGGGGCTGCAGGAGCGCCACGTCTCCTATGCCTTTCCGCGGTCCATCGGACTGCTCATCTCGTGCTCCGACGACTTCCGCATGAGGACCGTCCTGGCCGAGAACCTGTGGGAGGAGTTCGGCGAGGGGGACCCCGACCAGGCCCACGCCGTGCTGCTGGACAACCTGCTCGTGTCCATGGGTGTCGCGAAGGACCGGCTGGATCGTCCGCCGACCGAGGGGACACTCGAGTTCCTCAGGACGCAGCGCGAACTGACGACATCGAGCGCCTGGCGCGGCGTCGGGGCCTTCTGCTACGCGAACGAATACCTGTCGCTCGCCGAATTCCGGCCGCTGGAGGACGCCGTGCGCTCACAATTCCCGGCGGCGGACCTCGCGTACTTCACCGAGAACATGAAGGCCGACACCCGCCACACCGAACTCCTCGAGTCCCTGATCGACGCAGCGGCGGAAGTCCCCTCCCACCGGGCCGACATCCTGTACGGGGTCGGCGCGGCGCTCGATGCCCGCTGCCGTTTCTACGACGCCCTGGCGCCTCGAACAGGCGCGTGACGGGCCGTGGACACCTGGCCTTCCGCACACGTGTCATGCCGTGAATGGCACGACGGTCTCGTCGACCTGCTGACGGCTCTGCCCGCGGTGCCGCGTCGCGACGTCACTGCGTTCGTCCGCTCGGCGGCGGACGTGGCCGCCCGACTGCCGAGCCCGCTTCTGGAGCGGCTGGCGGCGCTGAGGGAGGGACGGGACGGCTACGGTTATCTGCAGGTGACGGATCTGCCACACACTCCTGACGCACTGCCGAACACACCGGACAGCAGGCCCGCCCCGGCCGAGCGGCCGCTGCTGTCCATGGAGGGCTGGCTCCTGGCGATCTGCACGGCCGTGGGCGTCCCCACCGCGTACCGCGAACTGCACGCGGGCAGCCTTCTGCAGGATGTCTATCCGTCGCCGCACGCTCATCCGCTGTCGGCGCAGAGCTCGGCGGTTCCGCTGACCCTGCATTCAGAAATGCTCTACCACCGGTGGCGGCCCGATTTCCTGCTGCTCGCGTGCTCACGACCGGACCACGACGGCGCTGCCGGGACGACCGTGGCCGCGGCCAGAGCCGCGCTGCCTCTGCTCGGCGCCACCGATCGGGACATCCTGCGCAGCACCCGTATGGCATGCGGCACGGATCTGGCCTTCCGTCACGCGGACGGATCGAGCCCGCAGGCCCACGTCATGGTCGTCGAGGGTGCTCCCGCCGATCCCCGGCTCTCCTTCGACCGCGATCTACTGGAGCCGGGGGATCCCGCGGCGCGCCGCGCCCTGGGGGCGCTGTCCGCGGCGCTGGACGCGGTCACCGAAACGGTGCGCCTGCGCCCCGGAGACCTGCTGATCCTCGACAACGCGCGCGTCGTCCACGGCCGTTCGACGTTCGTGCCGCGCTGGGACGGCCACGACCGGTGGCTGCACAGGGCGTACGCGAGGTCCTTGCCGCTGGGCCGCGAAGGCCGCCCGGATGCGGGGGCGGCCCGGCACTTTCAGACCAAGCCGTTCGCGCCCTGCTGAACGCGTCCGGTTCGTATGTCCCGCCCTCCCGGCTTCGCTCGCCCCCTCGACTTCGCTCAGCCCCTGGGCCTCACTCGCCGCCGCGCCGCACGGCTTCCCGACGTTCGCGGAAACCGGGGTTGGTGACGTCGGGTGAGCTGGCTCCGGAGAGCACGTCGCACACGGCGGAGGCGGCGCGCAGGCCGGCGCGCAGCCCCGCGTCCCGGGTGAGGAAGCCCATCTGGGGGACGGCGAGGAAGCGTTCCGGGCCGAACGCCGTGAGTGCGGCCCACGCGTCGCCGGGTCCGAGACCGTCGAACGCCGCCCGCAGGTTCCTGTGCTCGATGGCCCAGGCGAGCGCCAGAGGATCGACGAGACCGTGATGCCCGGTGTTCACCAGCAGGGCGCCGTCCTTGCAGATCGCCAACTCCTCTCTGCCGAGAGTCGCCGGTTCGTCCGGGGTGGGCCCCGGGCGGTGCAGGGTGATCACGTCGGACTGGGAGAGGATGCCGCGCAGGTCCGTGTACGCGATGCCCGTAGCGGCCTCCAGCGCCCGGTTGCGCCGCGGGGATGTGTACAACACCCGCATGCCCAATGCCTGAGCGCACCTGGCGACGCGCGCCCCGATCCTGCCTGCCCCGATGACGCCCAGGGTGCGACCGCCGAGTTCGCGGCCCTCGGGCGGCGGCACTGCCACGACCGGGTCAGCCGCGGCATCCCGGGCGTGCAGGAGGGAAGCGGTGAACGGACGAGCCAGGGTCAGCGCGAGCAGCAGGGTGAACTCCGCGACGGAGGCCGCGTTCTCGCCCGGGGTGTTCGCGAGGGCTATCCCCAGGTCGTGTGCGCGGCGCCAGCCCGGCACGTAGCTCTGGAAGTCGGTGCCGACGAACGCGACGGCTTCCAGAGCCGCGGCGCGTTCGAAGTGCGCGGCCTCCGGCTCCTCGTATCCGCCGATGAGGTACCCGGCGACGCCGTCCAGCGCCCCATGGAGGTCCTCCGCGCTCACGTGGTCGTCGGCGATCTCCCGCAGTGCGAATCCACGGTCGGCGATCAGGCGGCGAGCATCGTGCGGCACCGCGGCCGTCCCCGTGACCAGGACGGTGAGCTGCTCATTCATGGGTCCTCCTGGGGGATGCCGGGCCTTGTGGCCGGCATGGCCTCAAACGCGGGCGGGGCCAACCGCCGACCGTCGAGGACGTCATCGCATCCTCAGCGCAGATCGAAGACGATGAGGGACAGCGGTCCGCGCCAGGTGAACTGTCCGCAGGCGATGACCCGTGCGCCGTGCACCCTTCCCGGCAGGGCCGCGGCGGCCTGTTCCAGCACCTCCTGCGTCGCGTCGTGACCCTCGTCGTCGGGCTCGTGCTCGATGACGACCGTCGCACGCCGCATCCGCGAGGCCGCCTGACGCAGCATGGCCACCGTGGTTCCGGCGAACCCGGCATCCTGCGGGGCAGCAGCCCGGTCGTGGTCGGTCCCGGCTGTGGTGAGGATGCCACGCGCGGCGACGGTCAGCCCCGCCGGCGCACCCAGCAGCGGCGACCGTCGCCCGAACTGCGGCGAGGTGTACAGCACGGCGTGCTCCTGCGGGACCGACAGGTCGCGCCAGCCCTCCGACGCCGTCGCGTCGGCGCAGACCAACCGGCCGGCCGCGGCGGAGGGCGGCCGTCGCGCGAGATCGTCGGCGACCTCCACGTACCCGAGAGGGGCGCCGCGCGAGGCCCTCAGGGCCAGCACGACCGCCAGGCACGACGCGACGGTCACCTCGTCGGCGCCACCGCACGTGGAAAGCATCGCCAGCACCGGGTGCAGGCTGTCGAGATCGCGGATCGGCGGCAGGCCCTGGAGCATCCGGGCATGGCGGACGGTGGCCCGGCTCTTGGCCATGCTGACGCAGGCCAGGACGGGGTCGATCTCGATCCCGAAGAAGGGCAGGCCCATCAGCCGGGCCGCCGCTGCGGAGCTGCCCCCGCCCGCGAAGGGATCGACGACGGCGCCGCAGGAAGGACCCACGAGGTCGGCGACGACCGCCGTCGTCGTACGGACGTTGGAGGCGCTCGCCGCCTGGAACCAGCGGTCCACGGGCTCGCGCGGGTCCGGATGATAGCGCTCGGCGTCCAACGGCAGGGACAGGGCCACGGCACTCCTCTCCTCAACCGACCAGGGACTGGACCTGCCGTGCGCAACCCCACGACAGCGTGACGCCTGACCCCCCGTGACCGTAGTTGTGGACCACCGCAGCGCCGTGGTGGCTGCCGCGCTCCAGCCGTACACGCGGTCGCGCGGGCCGCAGTCCGACCCGGACGTCCCTGACTTCGGCCCGGCCGAGTGCGGGCAGGACGGCTGCGCAGCGCGCGACCATCCGCGCGGCGCCCTCGGGGTCCGGCCTCAGGTCGCTCCTGCCGGGTCGGACCATCCCGCCCAGCACGACGTGGTCGGGGTGGGCGATCCAGTACGTCGGGTCCTCGCTTTCCGGGTAGTCCGAGAAGAATCCCTCGATCCCCGGATTCTCGGTGACCACCAACTGGCCCCAACTGGCTGTCACGTCCTGATCGTCCACCAGGTCCCTGGCTCCGAGTCCGGTGCAGTTGACGACCAGCGGCGCGATGCCCTGCACCTCCTCCAGGTCGCGGAGCGGGCTGTCCAGCAGCCGCACGGTGACACCGGACGCGGCCAGGCGGCCCTGCAGGTAGTCCAGGTATACGGGCATGTCGAACACCGGGGCCCGATAGGTCCATCCCCATCCGAAGCCCGGTGGCAGTTCGGACCGGCCACAGGTGGCGAACCCGTCCATCGACCGCAGCCAGGCGGGAGGCTCCGCCGGCTCACGCGAGGCCTCGACCCCGTGGGTGACGCGGACACCCGATCGCGGGTCCGCAGCGACTGCTGCCAGGTCCGGCAGACTGTGCAGGCTCCACTCCAGCACCCGGGGATCGTCGAAGACGTACGGCCCCCAGAGTGCTCCGGCGACCGCGGACGTCGTGCGCTGGGGCCCGCGGTCGGAGACGACGGTGACCGCTCGTCCCTCCTCGGCCAGGACCAGCGCGGTCGTCAGCCCCGCCACCCCGCATCCGACGACGACGACCTCAGGTTCCGCTGAGACAGCCACCACCCCAGACTAGGGGGTGGCCAGAACCGGAGCCAGACCGACGGCTCGCCGAATGCTGTCCAGTCGGCCGCCGGCAGGCGCGAGAGCTGGTTGACTGGGAGGAGGGCGCCGCATGGGCGGTGGTCAGCAGCATGCGACCGAGAGGCCGTGCCGATGGGGGGCACCGAAGGGCGGGACGATCGCGGTTCCGACCGGTCAGGGACGACACGCTCCGAGTTGTCCGGGAGCGCCGGGGACGTGGTCCAGGCGCGCGACGTCACCGGGGGGATCCACTTCCACCACGCGGACCCGGCCTTCGGGCCGAGTCCACGGCAACTCCCCGCGGACGTGAGGGGATTCGTCGGGCGGGCGGCGGCGCTCGACAGCCTCGACGGCATCCTGGCCGGTGGCGCCGAGGGCTCGCAGACCGTCGTGATCTCGACGATCGCCGGGACCGCGGGCGTCGGCAAGACCTCCCTCGCGACACACTGGGCGCACCGCGTCAAGGACCGCTTCCCCGACGGCCAGTTGCACGTCAACCTCCGCGGTTACGACGCGGGACCGCCGGTCACCGCGGATCAGGCGCTCGAGCGGTTCCTGCGCGCACTGGGGGTCGCTCCGGGAGCGATTCCCGACGACCCCGAGGACAAAGCCGCGCTCTACCGGTCGCTGCTGGCCGGGCGCCGCATGCTCATCGTGCTCGACAACGCCGCGGCGGTGCGCCAAGTGCGTCTCCTGCTGCCCGGGACGGCCTCCTGCATGGTGCTGGTGACGAGCCGGGACCGGTTGTCCGGGCTGGTGGCCCGGGACGGCGCGCACCGGCTGGACCTCGATGTCCTCGCCGAGGACGAAGCCGTCCGGCTGCTGCGGGACAGCACCCGAGGGCACCGCGGGCCGGACCCCGAGCCCGAACTGATCCAGCTGGCCCGTCTGTGTGCGCGTCTCCCCCTGGCGCTGCGCATCGCGGCGGAACGGGCGGCGGCCCGGCCGCACATGCCGCTCGGCGAGCTGATCAGGGATCTGCAGGACGAGTCCTCCCTCTGGATAGCCCTGTCGGCGGACGAGGAGGACGACGGCGACGCGGTGCACACCGTCTTCGCCTGGTCATATCGCGCCTTGGGCAGCGAGGCCGCCCGGATGTTCCGGCTGCTGGGGCTGCATCCCGGGCCGGACTTCTCGGTCCACGCCGCCGCGGCCCTGTCGGGTGTCTCCACCGTCGCCGCGCGGCGGCTGCTGGACTCCCTGGCCGGCACCCACCTGATCTCCGCCTCGGCCTATGACCGCTTCCAGTTCCACGATCTGCTCAGGGCGTTCGCCTTCGAGCAGGCGGTGAACGACGAGACACCGGAAGCCCGCGAAGCCGCGGTGCGACGTCTGTGCGAGTGGTACATGGAGGCGATGGCAGCGGCCGCCGCGGTGCACGACGCGCAGTACGCCGACGACTGGCACGTGCACCCTGCGCGCGCCGACCTGCCGGGGCTCCCGGACGTCTCGGACTACGAACGGGCCATGGCCTGGTTCACCGTCGAGACCGACAACCTCGTGGCGGTGAGCAGGACGGCAGCCGAGGCCGGCCTCCATGAGGTGGCCTGGAAGCTCCCGGCCCTGCTGCGTACGCCCTTCCTGGACCGGCACCCCGTGCAGGGCTGGCTGCCGATGGCCGACCAGGCGCTGCTGGCCGCTCAGCGATCCGGCGACCTCCTCGGGCAAGCCGTGACCCGCCTCGGCATGAGCATCGCGCATCGGCAGGCCCATCGCGTCGCGGACGCCGTCGAGCACAGCCGCGCCGCGCTGGTCGCCGCCCGGGAGGTGGACGACGCGTGGCAGACCATCGCCGCCCTGGTCATGCTGGGGCACGCGCTGCGCCTCGGGCGCCGACTCGACGAAGCCCTGGATGCGTACCAGGAGGCACTGGACATCTCGCGGGGTCTGCGGCTGCGACTGTGGATCGTCTGGGGGCTCATCGGCCAGGCCGAGGCGCTTGTCGACATCGGCTCCCACGACGAGGCCCGCGCGTGCGTGGCGGCGACCCTGCGGGAGCTGCACGACGGGGAGAGTCCCGGCGCCCGATCGGAATGCCTGTGGGTCGAGGCGACGATCGACCGGGAGACCGGCCTGCTGGCCGACGCGGAGCGGCACATCGGCCAGGCCCTCCACATGGCGTACGAGACCCGCAACGTCATCTACCAGGGCCAGTGCGAAACCGAGTTCGGGCGGATCTGCCTGTCCGCGGGCAGGGCGGAGGACGGACTGGCCGCACTCCAGCGAGCCGCGTCGATCGGCCGGCTCCTGGGCGACCAGGCGATGGAGGGCACGGCGCTCGACATGACCGGGCTGGCGTACCAGGCGCTGGACCGGACGCAGGAGGCCGTGCAGTTCCACCGCATGGCCGTCACGGAGTTCCGGGAACTCGGCGACGGGTGGCGGGTGGCCGGCGCGCTGGAGAACCTCGCCGCGGCCATGGACGCGACCGGCGATCCGTCGTCGGCGGCGTCGCTCCGGAGGGAGGCGATCGGCATCCTGCAAGGCTACGCCGACTCCCGGGCGCGGGCGCTGTGCGCGACGGTGACAGCCCGGCTACCCGCCGGGTGAGCACGGGGTCCGGCGGGGCGCCTCACGGGCCATCAGCAGCCGGTCGTGGCCCGACCCCAGGTAGCCAGGGCGCCGCTCGACGAGGCAGAAGCCCGCTGCGTGGTACAGCCGCAGAGCGGGGTGGTTGTCCGGCTCCACGCTCAGCCGGACCGCCCCGAGCCCCCGGTCGTCCGCCAGGCCCAGCACGGCGTCGAGCAGGCGACGCCCGTGGCCCTGACGGCGGTGGGAGCGATGGACCGCGAGCGACAGGAGCCACGACTGTCCGCCTCCGTCGCCGGCCAGGAGCACGTACCCACGGAGTCCTTCGGCACCGGCGGTGACGAGCATCAGGTGGCTGTGGACGTCGAAGAGCTGGCGCAGGACGAAGTACGGATAGCTGAGGCCGGGGAACGCGCATGCCTCCAGAGCCGCGATGGCCGCCAGATCGCCCTCGACCGCCCGCCGTACGTCCGCCGCCGCGCGCGTCACCGGCCGGCCTCCCAGAGCGTCCTGAACTGCCGGACGTGCTGGGAGACCCGTTGCGAGCGCAGGTCGATGGTCGCGCCGGCGTTGTCTGGGCGCGGGTCGGAGACGATCTCGTAGGAGAGCGCCTCGTCGAAGACGACGCGATCGCGGATCTCGACCGTGCCGGCGACGGACGGCAGTTCAGTGCGGGCCAGTACCCGCACCTCTATGCCGAGGCTCTGCTGGTCGTCGCAGAGCTGGTGCAGCTCAGGGGTGTGGTCTCCCGGTTCTCCGATGACGAACAGCCGCCGGATCCGCACACCCCGGTCGACCGCGTCGCGCTGCGCCCGCAGGTACCGCCGGCCGGGGTCGCTCGACCAGCGGTCGCTGGCGACCGAGGTGCTGGTGGCCTCGATGGTCAGGTCGGCGCGGTCGGTGAGGGCGACCATCCAGTCGTGGTCCTCGCCCTCGCAGTCGACGAGCTTCGCACTGAGGCTCTCCACCAGTGCGGTGAGCCGTAGGTTCTCCGCACGGGCGAAGTCCCGCACGACGGCCGGGGCGGCTGTCCCGGCGGTCGTCGCACCGCGGACCGCACCGGTCACCTCGTCCGGCGACGACGAGCGGTGCTGGGCGGAAGACGCTGTGGTGTTCGACGATTCGGCCATGGGGTCGTGGTCTCCTCCGGGGGGATACCGCTCGTCCGCACCCCTCCTCCGTGGGCGGTCAGGGCAGCAGGTGGACAGCGGTCTGCAGGGCAAGCTGGTCGCGGATCCGTTGCACCAGGATCGACCACTGCCTGGTGAATCCGGGGTGCCGCTCCAGCGCCTCCCAGAGCGGCAGGAGGGCCGACGCCACGCGTGAACCAGGCAGCCACAGATGTATCAGGTGATCGACGGCGGGTCTCAGCGCCGCCAGCGAGTCCCGTCCGTCGGTGGAACCGAGCCGGCTGAGCTCGACCACTCTGACGAGGCTCGTGAGCAGCCAGTCGTGCAAGGAGAGGTCGTGGCAGAGTCCGGCGGCAGCCTCTGCCGCGGTTCCCGCCGGCAATCGGAGTTCCGCCGTTCGACATCCGTCCCCGGCCAGGGTGAAGCTGGTCAGAGACGCACCCTCACCGTCAGGGGCCCGCAGCCCCACCCAACGCAGCGCAGTGGCCTGCGACGTGAAGGGCGGCCGCTGGTCGAGTGCCCGGTCCCGCAGGACCCGGCTGAGCGTACGGTCGACGATCGCTCCCAGGGCGAGCTCGCCGGGGCGGCGGTCCTCGCCCAGACTTCCGTCGGCGACGTCCCGCTCGGAGAGCGTGCCGAACGGCTCGACCACGCCGGGACGAGCCAGATAGTGGCCCCAGCGGCGGCGTGAGCGCGGGCCGTGGGCGGTGACCGCACAGTAGGCGCCGGACTGGAGCAGCCGTCCCTCGGTGAGGGTGGCGTGGGCGGTGACGGTGCCGACGGCGCGGACCTTGCCGCCGGAGGCGGTTGGCAGGTGGCAGTCCACGCCGGTCAGCAAGGGAGGCGACCGGACGTAGGAGTTGGGCCTTTCGGAACGCCGGACCTGCTCACCTGCCCGCAGCCGCAACAGGTCGGCCGCACCGCGCGTGGTCATCGCCTGGGAGTGCGGCAACAGGCAGGTGCGCACCTCACCTATGAGCAGAACCGGCTCATCGCTCTGCTCCGTGACCTCGCCGGTGTCCTGGACGACGGCCATCAGGGCCCCTCATGGAAGACGTAGGAGATGCGGTCGGAGATCTCTTCGGGTACCGGAAGCCCCTCGTCGAGGGCACGGGCGGCGACTTGGTGGAGAGCCCGCGGCTCGACGTCCACCTGGTCGAGGACGACCCGCACCGCATGCTCGACCGGCAGGAGCCGGGACGGCAGGACGGAGCAGGTGCGATAGGCGGAGAAGGGCGCGGCGGACGGATTGATCCGGATCAGCGGCGGCAGCGTGTCCCAGTCGCCTGGGAAGTCCGCGCCCACCGTCCACGGCACAGGCTGGAGCACGGGGTCGCCGAAGTGGCGCAGAAGGCCGAGCCGGGCCAACTGCCAGACCGCGGCCAGGAACGCGCACGACCAGCGGCGCCTGGCGCCGGGTTCTTCGTCCCAGAGCTCCGCGTCGACAAAAATCGAGTGCCGCCGGGTGGCGGTCTCGGCAGGCGGCCGCCAGCCGGGCGCGTCGGCCATCGCCTCCACCGTCCGCACGCCGGGTGTTCGGCGGCCGTTGGCGAGCCAACCGGTCTGACCGACCGGCGGCCGGGAACCGTCGCTGCCGGGCGGCGGCGACTCGACGAGGCGGGCCTCGACCTCTTCGGCGACACGCACGCCGTCCGCGACGGCGCAGCCGGACTCGCGTGCCAGGTAGTCGATGACGAGCCCGGCGCGTCCGGCCTCGGCGATGAGGACGGGAAGCAATGCGGCGGGGGGCGAGAGGTCGGCGCGGTAATCGTCCACCAGCAAGCAGGTGCTGACGCGTGGCCTGCGCGCGCCGGCGGCGGCGACCGCGCGCGCCGCGTCGGCCCACGGGCGGATCCGCGCGAAATGCGCGCGCAGCCGCTCCGGACCGGCCTTGAAGTCCTCCGTGGCGAAGTGGCCCAGTTCCAGGGACACATGCGCGAGCGGCACAGCCCGGGTGCGCGGCTCCGCGGTCGTCTCGCGGAAAACGCCGCCGGTTCGCTCTCCGGTCACGGCATACTCCGGACATCGTCGTCGGTGAGCTTCTCGGCCTCGACGGCATGGACGAGCACCGCTCACTCCTCCGGGCAGGCGGCACGCCTGCCCCGAGCGAGGCCGTCGAGCTCGGCGAGGGCTTCCGTGGTGAGCGTCATCGCGGTGCCGGGCTGCCGATCGAGGACTTCACGTGCCCGCGCCAGTCCGGCCTCGACGGACTTCAGCCGGAGACCGCGGGAGGTGCCCTGGCCCGAGGCGGGTTCGAGCAGTTCCCTGCCGAGCAGGTGGGTCGCCTCGCTGAGCAGCGATGCTGCAAGACGCCCCAGTTCGGCGCCGGCGATCGGCAGCTCGCCGTACATCCTCCGGGCGGCCACCATGCACTCGACGACGCGTGCGGTGAAGGTCCAGGACGGCGGCTGGCGCGTGGCCGGCGCACCCGGGAAGACCGCCCGGACATCGTCCCACAGGCCCGCGCCCTTGCCGTCGTGGATGCGCCGTTCCCACACGTGGTCGAAGATCTGCTCGGAGAGTCTCAGCAGCCGGTCATGTGCGGACGGATCCCGCGACAGCGCGCAGAGCTGGATGGTCCGTTTGAGCAACTGGGCGGAGAAGTCGGCCACCCTCCACTGCATCGCAGGGCCGATGTCGCCACTGCCGATGAGCGGCAACGCCACGCCCGGGGCATGCAGCAGGATCGCGGTGTCCCCTTCACTCGTCCGGCTGGTGATCCGGCTGCGTTCGGCGAGCCGTTCCAACACCGCGACGGTACGCGTGAGGTCCTCGTCGGTGGCGCGGCGGCGCACCAGGTCGTGGACCACGATCGAGGCCGCCGACAGGGAGAGGTGTTCGGATTCCATACGCGGTCCGGTCGTGCGCCAGGGGATGTCCTCCAGCGGCCAGGGGTCATCGAACCTGGCGAGGCCGGACCAGTACTGCTGGGCGATCTCCCACCGCAGGCGCAGGGCCTCGGCGAGCCGCTGCTGCTCGTGGGTGAGCAGGCCGAGTGTGAGCGTGCGCTCGGAGAACAGTTCCTGGATGCCGTCGAGGGCGACGGCGGTGAAGTAGAGGTTGGGCACGGGCGCGGCGACGCCGGCGGCCTGTCGGCCGATGGGCTCGGTGGTGCGGACCGGCGGCGAGTTCTCCACCAGGGTCCAGGCCCATCCGCATTCGAAGAGCTGGCTCTCGTCCCGGAGTCGGTCGGCGATGTCGATGCCCAGCACGAGGCGCTCGCCGATGGTCGCGCGCAGTGCTCCGAAGCGTCGCCGGAACCGCCCGACCACGTCACCTCCGGAGAGCCGCCCCGGGCTCAGGACCTCGCACAGGGCACTCCCCCGTGGATCGTCGGGGTCGAAGACCTGGACGGTGAAGGAGCGCAGCAGGCTCACCATGGCGGCGGTGAGCCTGACCTGCGCGGCCGCTCTCAGCTTGTGGATGAGGGCCTGCGCATCCGCGCTCCGGGTCCTGCGTTCGTACACTTGCAGGAAGCCGAGAGTGTCCAGGCAAAGGGTGATCGACGTCGAGAACGAGTCGATGACGCCCAAACCCCGTTGTTCCACGCTGAGTTCAAAGTCGGGGTCGCAGGCTTCGAAGCAGTGGCCGCCCGCGAAACTCGGCCCCTCCTCCTCGGTGGTGTGGGCGTCCATGAAATCCGCGAGGACACGCAGCAGTTTCAGCGGAATCTCCTGCCGGCCGCCGATGTCCTTCAGCGCGCTGTGCACGTCGCGTTCGATGGTGTCCGGGTCGTCGAGCCGGAGTTCGACCATCTCCGTGGCCGGGTTCATCAGGCATAACAGTCGCTCGGCGTCGGCGACGCTGCTGAGACCGCCCTCTTCGCCCCAGTCCCATTGACCGCTCTCGAACGAATGGCGTGACACCGCCTGCCAAATGTCGAGCAAGTGCTGGCGTGGCTTGATCTGCATCCCCCACCCCCTCGGGCCGTTGTCCGACGCCGCGGCCCTGAGAATATCCGCTCGCACACTTCCCAAGGGTCTCCGAGCGGCTTCCGGCCGGCGAAACGTGCGTCCCGGCTGATTTCCCGTCGCACTCCCGTAGGACACGGCGTCACGCCAGTGTGAGAAACGATCAAGTCCGCGCGAAAAGCCGTCGGGCGGCTGGGCAGTTGGACCGTCCCGCCGCGAACGCCGCGGGGGTGGCTTCTACGCGTCGAGGGCCCGGGGCAGCTGGTTTCGGGAGGTGACGCCGAGCTTGGGGAAGATCTTGTACAGGTGCGCGCCGACGGTGCGGTGGGACATGTGGAGGTGCCGGCCGATGTCCCGGTTGGTGAGACCTTGGGCGGCGAGGCGGGCGATGCGCGCCTCCTGGGGGGTGAGGGTGGCGGGGCCGGGGGCGGTCTCCGGTGAGGGATCGCCGGTGGCGCGCAGTTCGCCGCGGGCCTGGTCGGCCCAGTAGGCGGCGCCGAGGGGTTGCAGGAGGTCGAGGGCCAGCCGCAGGTGGCGGCGGGACTCGCCGGCGCGGCGGGTGCGGCGCAGGTGCCGGCCGTAGGTGAGGTGGAGCCGGGCGCGGTGGTAGGGCCAGTCGGCCAGGCCGGGGGCGGCGAGTGCGGCGGCCAGGAGGGGCTCGATCTGGTCGTCGGGGGCGAGGTGGACGCGGGCGTGGTGGAGGGAGATGTGGAACGCCGCCGCGGTGGTGTGCGCGGCGAGGGGTTCGAGGCGGTCCAGGATGGTGCGGGCCTCGGGAATGCGGCCGGCGGCTCGGGCGGCGTCCGCGAGTTCCATCATGGCGCGGCCCTGATCGCACGCCGACCTCCTCGCCTTCATCAACGCCTGACACCCCCCGCACCCGACGTCCCGCCGCCACCGGCGGCGGGACACCCGGTCGACAGGAGGACACCATGCCCCGCACCGCACGCCGCCGCAGCGCGATCACCGCGCTCGCCCTGGCAACCGCCCTGGCCTGCGCACCGCTCACCACGGCAGCCGCCGGCCCCGCCCACACCAGCCACCTCGCAACCGCCCCCAAGCCGACCATCGTGCTGGAGCACGGCGCCTTCGCCGACGCGTCGGGCTGGAACGGCGTCGCCGCCACCCTGCAAGCCGCCGGCTACACCGTCATCGCCCCCGCCGACCCCCTGCGCGGCCTGCCTCAGGACGCCGCCCGCCTCAGCGCCGTGCTGGCCTCTGTCGACGGCCCCGTCGTGCTGGTCGGGCACTCCTACGGCGGCGCGGTCATCACCCAGGCCGCAGCGGGAGACCCGCACATCTCTGCCCTCATCCTCACCGCTGCCCGCGCCACCGGCCGCAGGTCATGACGCTGACGCTGCGAAGGGGTCAGCGAGGCGTGTGGCGCGGCAGCTCCTGGAAGAGGTCGAGCGGCAACGGTCCGCGGTGGAGGACGTGGGGCACGTCGCCGAACGCGAGCACGGGTTCGTCCGGGCCGAGGGTCCGGAGCCGTTCGAGCGCGCGGTGGGTCACCTGGCAGACCGCTCGCAGGCTCGCGGTGGTCAACGGGAGGTAGGTCGTCCTCGGTTCCCGGGTCCGCCCAGGTCCCCCTTGGCCCACCTGGGTCCGCGGGTGTCAGCTCGGGAGCCGGATGGTCGCCAGCAACGGGGGTGTCGGCTGTTGCGACCCTCCGGCCGGCTCGATCGTGACGGCGACGTCCTTCGCGCCGGCCACCGGGCCGTTCAGCAGGCTCAGCTGCTGGGTGTCGTTGCCGGGGAGCAGGCCGGCCGAGCGCGGTCCGCCGGAACCGGTGAACCAGATCTGGTACTCGTGGCCCTTCGGCAGTGTGCGCAGACCGTCCGCGATGAAGACCGCGGCGTCACGGCTGCGGGAGGCGGCCACGGTCGCGACCGCCCCGTCGCTCAGCCGCTGCGCGCTCAGCTTCGTGTCGGGAGCGGACAGGACGTCCGCGATCGCGGCCTGCCGGCTCGCGGCCTGGTGCTGGGCGGCGTGCTGGCCGGACCTGGCGGCCAGGGCCTCCTGGTGCTGCCATGCGGCCAGCCCTCCGAACGTCGCGGCCGCGGCGAGGGCGGCGGCCGGCACGAGCCTGGCCGACCGCCGCGGGAACCATCGGACGGGTTGCCGCACGCGCGGCGGTCTCTGCTGCCTGGTGGAGGCGATGCGGCGCAGCACCTCGGACTTCGCCGCCGCCGGATCCGGCGGCGCGGCCGCGACCGCGGCGGCAACTCCCAGCTCGGCCGTGGTGGCCTCCATCTCGGCCACTTCGCGGCGGCACGGCTCGCAGTGCTCCATGTGCCGTTCGAAGAGTTCGCGGTCCCGGTCGGACAGCGCGTGCACGACGTACGCCCCGGCTGCGGTGTGCACCCCCGCCTCGCTCACGACGCCACCCCCAGACAGTCGCGCAGCCTGATCAGGGCGTCGCGCAGCCGCGTCCTGACGGTGCTCTGCGGCACGGACAGGGTCTGTGCCACTTCGGCGCAGGTCAGACCGTTGTAGTAGGCCAGGACCACGGAGGTGCGCTGGATCTCGGTGAGCCGCTGCAGGCAGCCGTGCACCCGCCGCTGCTCCATCCGCTGCTCGACCCGCTCGCTCACCTCGTCGAACGGCCGCTCGGCGCCGAGCCGGGCGGCTCTCACCTCCCGGTCGGCGGAGGACTGCGCGGAGCGGACCCGGTCCACCGAGCGGCGGTGCGCGACGGTCATGATCCATGCCCGCGCGTTGCCGCGCTGCGGGCGGAAACGTCCCGCGGTACGCCACACCTCCACCATGACGTCCTGCATGACCTCCTCGGACTGCGCGGCGTCCCGGACGATCCGCAGTGCCAGCCCGAACACGGGGCCGCTGACCAGGTCGTACAGCGGCTCGAAGGCATTGCGGTCGCCACCCGCGACCCGGGCCATCAGCTTGTCCAGGTCGTCCGGGGTGGAGGCGAAATCGGCGCTGTCGCTGTGCGCCACGCGTCATCACCCACTTCGTCCGCTGGACGGTCCCTGAGCGGGTCGCCGGAACACGGCGCACTTCCCATGGCACCACTCATCGACCTGCGCCGCACGCCGAAGACGCGACCGCCGGCACGCGCGCCCGCAGCCGGACCCTCGCGCGCCGATCGATGAATTCCGCCATATGAGACCGATGCCCGCACTGTGGGACTTTCCTTCCTTTCGCCAATGGTTTGGCGCGGCGCCCCCGAATAAGGGGAGTGCTGCGAGAGCACCGCTTGCCGTGAGGGGGACGGCGAGACATCGACGACCGACACGGAACAACGTCCGCACTCCCCCAAGGAGACCCGGTCATGGGAAAGCAGATCGACACGCTGCCACCTGACGTGGCGGGCGGCGCCTCGGCAGAGGACACGCGGGGCGCCCGGGCTGCCGGTGTCGCCACGGTCGCCACGGTCGAGAGGGAATTCGGTGCGCTGCTGGCCGAGGTGACACACGTCGGCAGCGTGGCGCCCGGTGATCACTTCTTCGACGATCTGGGCGCCGACTCCATGGTGATGGCGCATTTCTGCGCGCGGGTGAGGAAGTCGGAGCACCTGCCGCCGGTGTCCATGAAGGACGTCTACCGGCACCCGACCCTCGCAGGTCTGGCGGCGGCGCTCGTGGACGCCGCCCCCGCCGTACCGGTCCGGCAGCCGGAGGATCACGACCGGGGAAGCGGACAGCAGCAGGAGAGGCCGCCCGCCGCTTCTTCCGGCAGGGCGCGGTACGTGCTGTGCGGCGTCCTGCAACTGCTGGCGTTCCTCGGCTACTCCTATCTGATCGCGCTGCTCACCGTGCGGGGCTACGGATGGATCGACGCCGGGTCGGGCGCGGCGCAGGTGTATCTGCGGGCGGTGGTGTTCGGACTGGTCGCCTTCGCCGCTCTGTGCGCCCTTCCCGTCGTGGCGAAGTGGGTGCTCGTCGGCCGATGGACACCACGGCGGTTCACCGTCTGGAGCCTCGACTACGTGCGGTTCTGGATCGTCAGGACACTGATCCGCTCCGACCCGCTGGTCCTGTTCGCCGGCTCACCGCTGTACTCGCTCTATCTGCGCGCTCTCGGCGCCAGGATCGGCCGTGGCGTCACGATCTTCTCGCGCACGGTGCCCGTGTGCACCGACCTGCTCACCGTGGGTTCCGGAAGCGTCATCCGCAAGGACGCCTTCTTCACCTGCTACCGGGCGCGCGACGGGAGGATACAGACCGGGTCGGTGACCCTGGGAGCGGGCGTGGTCGTCAGCGAGGCCACGGTGCTCGACATCGACACGCGGATGGGCGACGCGGCCCAGCTCGGGCACGCCTCGTCTCTGCACCGAGGACAGGCGGTACCCGCGGGCGAGCACTGGCACGGGTCGCCGGCGCAGCGCGCCACGGCGGACTTCCAGGCGGTGGCCGCGGCCCCGTGCGGTTCCCTGCGCAGGGCCCTGCACAGCGTCGTGCAGCTGCTGAGCGTGCTGCTCGTCTACGTACCGCTGACGGCCGGCGGCATCGGCATCCTGCTCGCCCAGGCCCCCCAGCTCGCGTCGATCGCCCAGCCCGGCCCCAGCGCGCTGGGCCGCGGGAGCTTCTACGGGGAGGCCGTGGCGGTGTCGACCGTGCTCTTCTTCGGCGCCCTCGCGGTCGGTCTGCTGGCGATGGCCACGGTCCCGCGTCTGCTGAACCGGGCGCTCACCGCGGACCGGGTCTACCCCCTCTACGGCTTCCACTACGGGGTGCACCGCGCGATCGCGCTGATGACCAACAGGAGGTTCCTGAACCGGCTGTTCGGCGACAGCTCGGCCATCGTGCACTACCTGCGAAGGCTGGGGTACGACCTGTCCCGGGTCGAGCAGACCGGCTCGAACTTCGGCACCGAGGTACGGCACGAGTCCCCGTTCATGAGCGCCGTCGGACGCGGCACGATGATCGCCGACGGCCTCTCGGTCAACAACGCCGACTTCTCCAGCACCTCCTTCCGCGTGCACCGTACGCGCGTCGGCTCCCGCAGCTTCCTGGGGAACCGCATCGCCTACCCCACGCGGAGCAGGGCGGGCGACGACTGCCTGCTCGCGACGAAGGTGATGGTCCCGGTCGACGGGGAGGTCCGCGAGGGGGTCGGACTGCTCGGCTCGCCCAGCTTCGAGATCCCGAGGTCCGTCCTGCGGGACAGCAGCTTCGACCGGCTCAAGAGCGCCGAGGAACTGCGCCGGCGCCTGCCCGCCAAGAACCGGCACAACGCCGCGACGATGGCGTGGTACCTGCTGGTGCGCTGGGTGTACTTCGTGATGGTCGCCCTGCTCTTCTGGGTCGCCGCGGACCTCTACGGCTCGTTCGGCGTGACCGCCGTCGCGCTGGCCAACGTCACCGCGGTCGTTCTCAGCGCCGCGTACTTCGTCCTGGTGGAACGCGTCGTCACCTTCCTCCATCCGCTGAGCCCCTTGTTCTGCTCGATCTACGACGCCCGCTTCTGGCGGCGTGAGCGCTTCTGGAAGGTGCCGTCCGAGACGCATCTGCGGGTGTTCAACGGCACCCCGTACAAGAACCTGATCTGGCGGCTGCAAGGCGTCCACCTCGGCAAGCGGGTCTTCGACGACGGCTGCTACCTGACCGAGCGCACCCTCGTCACCATCGGTGACGACTGCATGCTCAACACCGGGAGCGTCATCCAGTGCCACTCCCAGGAGGACGGCACCTTCAAGTCCGAGCGCAGCGTCGTCGGGTCGGGCTGCACCGTCGGCGTAGGGGCTCTCGTGCACTACGGCGTCACCGTCGGCGACAACGCGGTGATCGCCCCCGACTCCTTCCTCATGAAGGGCGAGACCGTGCCGCCGGGCGCCCGCTGGGGAGGAAATCCGGCGCACCCCCTGCGATCCGCCGAGGACGGTGAAACCAGGTGAACGCGACAGCACGCGAAGCGACGGCCGGCGACGGCCACCGCACCGGCGAATCCACCGGCGAGCGGCCCACAGCGCTGCCCCGCTGGACCTCCGCACCGCGGCCGGGCAACGCCGAACAGGTCGTGGCGATCCCGCACGACATCCTGGCGCGGTTGGAACAGGTCGCGGACGCGACGGGCGTGACGCTCGACGCGCTGATGGTGAGCGCCCACGCCAAGGTGCTCGCGGTCCTCACCGGGGAGCGCGAGGTCGTGACCGGCTACGCCGCCGCGGCCGGCGACCGGCCGCCGCCCTGCCGGGTGACCGTCGCGCCCGGCTCCTGGCGCGCCCTGCTGCAAGCCGCCCAACAGGCCGTGTCCAGGGTCCTGACGAGCCCGCGCTCCCCTGCGGAGCGCCGCAGCCGCGGGAGGGACCTCCCGGCGCCCCCGCCCGAAGCCGTCTTCGACCCGGTCGGCACGAGCGCGCCCGCGGACGAGAGCGTGCTGCACGTGGCCGTCGCAGGCGGGGGCCGCCGCCGGCTGCTGCGACTGCGCTACCGGACCGACGTCCTCGACGCCTACTGCGCGACCCGGATCGCCCGCTACCATCTCACCGCGCTCACCCTGATCGCGGCCGACCCGGACGCCGGGCACGACCGGCAGAGCCTGCTCTCGGAAGGCGAACGCCTCTTCCAGGTCGAAGCGCTCGCCGGACCGCACCGCAAGCTGCCGGACGCGCGATTCCACGAACTGTTCGAGGAGCGGGTGCGAGCGCACCCCGACCGTGTCGCGGCGATCCACGGCGACCAGCGGTCGACGTACCGGGAACTCAACGTGCGCGCCAACCGGTTGGCGCACGGACTGCTGGCGGCCGGGCTGCGGCGGCAGGGCGTCGTCGCGGTGGCGGCCGAGCGCGACCTGGACTGGATGGCCGCGGTCGTCGCCGTGTGGAAGGCGGGCGGCGTCTACCTGCCCGTCGAGCCGCACCTGCCGCCCGATCGTGTCGCCGCCATGCTCTCCCGCGCCGGCTGCGACCTCGTCCTGGCCGAGCGCGGCCCCGGCGAGTCGGCCGTCGCGGCCGTCGCCACCCGGCCCGGGGCGCGGGTGCTGTTCCTCGACACGGCAGGGGAGGACCAAGCCGAGGACGACCCCGGGATCGCCGTCGGCGCGGACGATCTCGCCTACATCTTCTTCACCTCCGGCTCCACCGGCGAGCCCAAAGGCGCGATGTGCGAGCACGCGGGGATGCTCAACCACCTCTACGCCAAGATCGACGACCTCCGCATCCGCGAGGAGCACGTCGTCGCCCAGTGCGCGCCGCAGTCCTTCGACATCTCCCTGTGGCAGCTGCTGGCCGCGCCGCTGGCCGGCGGACGGACGCTGCTCGTCGAGCAGGCGGCGATCCTCGACGTCGGGAGGTTCCTCGACACGATCGCCGGCGGCAGGGCCGCGGTGGTGCAACTGGTCCCGTCCTACCTCGACGTCGTGCTGGGCCAGCTGGAGCGCGCGCCCCGGCGCCTGCCGGACCTGCGGTGCCTGTCGGTCACCGGCGAGGCGCTGAAGAAGGAGCTGGTCCGGCGCTGGTTCGCCGCCTTGCCCGGGGTCCCCCTGGTGAACGCCTACGGGCTGACCGAGACCTGCGACGACACCCACCACGAGGTGATGGACCGGGTGCCGGACACCGCCGACATCCCGCTCGGCCCTCCCGTCGCCAACGTGCACGCGTACGTCGTGGACGACCACCTGTCGCCGGTGCCGCTCGGCGCCCCCGGCGAGATCGTGTTCTCCGGGATCTGCGTCGGCCGCGGCTACGTCAACGACCCCGAGCGCACCCGGGCCGCCTTCACCGCGGACCCGCACCACCGCGGCCGGCGCCTGTACCGCACCGGCGATCGCGGCCGCTGGCAGCCGGACGGCAAACTGGCCTTCCTCGGCCGCGGGGACGCGCAGGTCAAGCTCCGCGGCTTCCGGATCGAACCCGGGGAGATCGAGAACGCGCTGCTGACCGACCCGCTCGTGCACGACGGCGCCGTCGTGGTCTCCCCCAGCTCCGGCCGGGACACCCTGGTGGCCTTCTACACCGGCCCCCGCCCGCTGGCACCGGAGGCGCTGCGCGACCGTCTGGGCAGATCGCTGCCCGCCTACATGGTCCCCACGGCCTTCCAGTGGCTCGCCCGGCTGCCGCTGACCGGGAACGGCAAGGTCGACAGGAAGGCCCTGGCCGCGCGTGCCGCGGACGTCGACCCCGAGGGGAGCGGCGAGAGCGGGTGGAGCGGCGGAATCGGCGACGACCGGCCGGCCGCACCCCGTACGCCCACCGAGCAGCGGCTGGCGGCGGCCTGGGCCGCGACCCTGGAGATCGCGCCGGACCGCATCGGCCGCCACGACCGCTTCCCCGACCTCGGCGGCACCTCACTGTCGGCCGTCAGGGTCGCGATCCGCCTGGACCGGGCCGTCTCGCCGAAGGACATGGCCGACCACCCCGTCCTCGCCGACCTCGCCGACCTGGTCGACGCCCGAGCCGCCGGCGAACGCCCGCACACGCACCCACCGGGACGCGGACCGGACGCGGCCGAAGGCCCGCCGGTCAGGACAGACGCCTGAACCCCGTCCACCACCAGCGACCGAACCACGAGAGGACGCCGCAATGCCGTCAACACCGCTGATCGCACCGGTCGAACCGGATCGCCGGTACGGCCGACCGCCCATGCTGCACGTCCGGCCCCCGGCCGACCCGGAGCAGTGGGTCCGCTCCCACCGCGATCCGCTGCTGGCCGCCGTCGCCGCGCACGGATCGGTCCTGGTACGCGGCCTGCGGCTGCGCACCCCGGAGCACGTCGCCCTCGTCCTGGAGCAGCTGGAGGTCCCGCCGGTCACCGAGCAGGAGTCCTTCGCACCCCGGCAGCCCTACGCCGAGGGCGTGTACCCCGCCACGAAGTGGCCGCAGAACGAGCCGATGTGCATGCACCACGAGCTGAGCTACAACCTCGACTTCCCCGGCCTGCTGCTCTTCGCCTGCCTCACCGCGCCCACCGACGGCGGCGCGACCGCCGTCGCCGACGCCTCGGCCGTCGTGGACGCGCTGCCGCACGGCCTCGTCGAGCGCTTCGAACGGCAGGGATGGATCCTGACCCGCAGCTACAACGGCGAGATCGGGGCCTCCGTGGCGGAGGCGTTCGGCACGGACGACCACGACGCCGTCGACAGCCACTGCCGGGCCGCCGGCATCGACGTCTCCTGGCAGCATGACGGCACCCTCCGCACCCGGCAGCGGCGCAGCGCCGTACTGCGCCATCCCGTCGACGGCCGCCGGTGCTGGTTCAACCAGATCGCCTTCCTCAACGAGTGGACGATCAACCCCGACATCAGGGAGTACCTCATCGGCGAGTACGGCGCCGACGGACTGCCGTTCAACACGTTCTGGGGCGACGGCGAACCCCTCACCCAGGACGCCGTGCAACAGATCAACCGCGTCTACGAGGCGCACACCTCGCGCACCCCGTGGCTGGCGGGCGATCTGCTGCTCGTCGACAACATCCGCACCGCCCACAGCAGGGAACCCTTCACGGGACCGCGGGAGGTGGCCGTCGCGATGGCCGCACCCCGGCGGGTCGCCGACTGCTCACCGACCATCGAGGTGAACCCCTCATGACCACCGCTCACGCCCCGGCCGCCAGGCCCGCGGCAACCGGGCAGCGCACCGCGCCGCCGTTCGCCGTGATCCCGGGCGACCAGGTCCAGCACACGCTGCGGGGCCGCGAGAAGCACCTCGTGGAGGTCGTCGAGGACGCCTACCGGCTGCACGGCGCCGGCGACACCGTCAACCCGCCGTCCTCCTTCCTGCGCTTCCCCGACCGCGCGTCCTCCCGGATGATCGCGCTCCCCGCCTCCCTCGGCGGACCGGACCGGGTGGACGGCCTGAAGTGGATCTCCAGCTTCCCCGAGAACGTCGCCGCCGGCATCCCCCGCGCCTCGGCTGTGCTCATCCTCAACGACCCCGTCACCGGCTATCCGTTCGCCTGCCTGGAAAGCTCCATCATCAGCGCCAGCAGAACGGCGGCATCAGCGGTGGCGGCAGCCGACCGGCTCAGCCGCGGCCGCCCGCGGCCGCCCCGCGTGGGGTTCCTCGGCACCGGGCTGATCGCCCGCTACGTCCACACCTTCCTCGAAGGCACCGGCTGGTCGTTCGACGACATCGGCGTGCACGACCTGTCCGCGGACAGCGCGGCCGGCTTCCGCACCTACCTCGAACAGTCGGGCACCGCCGCGCGGATCACCGTGCACCACTCCCCCGAGGACCTGATCCGCCGCAGCGACCTCGTGGTCCTCGCCACGGTCGCCGGCGAACCGCACCTCACCGATCCCTCCTGGTTCGCCCACAACCCCGTGGTACTCCACATCTCCCTGCGCGACCTCGCCCCCGAGGTGCTCCTGGCGTCGACCAACATCGTCGACGACGTCGAGCACTGCCTGCGCGCCGCGACCTCGACCCACCTGACCGAACAGCTCACCGGCAACCGCGACTTCCTGCACGGCACGCTGGACGACGTGAGGGCGGGCCGCGTCACCGTGCCGGCGGACCGGCCCGCCGTCTTCTCCCCGTTCGGCCTCGGCGTGCTCGACCTCGCGGTCGGCAGGTACGTGTACGACGAGGTGGCCCGCAGCGGAGAGCTCCAGGTCATCGAGGACTTCTTCCACGAACGACACCGCTACGGGTGAGGGCCCGCTCCCCCGGTCCGGCCGCACCGGCGGCCGGACGGGAATCCGGCCCCGCCGGTGGGATTCCCGGAGGTGCTCCACCAAAGGAGGAGACAACCGTGACGACCATCACCGTCCCCCACGCCTTCAACGAGGAAGACCTCTACGTCGACCTCCAGCCGATCTTCGGCCGGTCCCTGTTCCTCAAATGCGAGGGGCTGAACTTCGCCGGCTCCATCAAGCTGAAAGCGGCGAGTGAAATGGTCGACGCGGCCGAGCGCGACGGAACCCTGACCCCCGGATCGCTCCTGGTCGAGTCCTCGTCCGGCAACCTCGGCGTGGCGATGAGCATGATCGCCGCGAGCAAGGGCTACCGCTTCCTGTGCGTGACGGACTCCCGCTGCAACCTCACGACCCGGCTGATGATGGAGGCGCTGGGCAGCGAGGTGCACGTCGTCCCGGCGCGGGAGACGCCGGGCGGGTACCTGCGCGCGCGGCTCGACTACGTCCGCGACCTCTGCGCCCGCGACGACAACTGCGTGTGGCTGAGCCAGTACACCAATCCCGCGAACTGGAAGGCGCACTACCGCAGGACGGCGCCGGCCATCGCCCGCGCCTTCCCCGAGTTGGACGTGCTGTTCGTGGGGGCCGGCACCACGGGAACCCTCATGGGGTGCGCCCGCTGGTTCCGCGCCTGGCACCGGCCGGTGCGGATCGTCGCGGTGGACAGCGCCGGCTCTGTGACCTTCGGCGGACCGGCCGGGCGCCGGATGATCCCCGGCCTCGGCATGAGCATCCGGCCGCCGCTGCTCGACGAGTCCTTCGTGGACGAGGCACTTCTCGTCGAGGAGGCGGAGACCGTCCGCACCTGCCACCGCATGGCCCGGCGCGGCTTCCTGTTCGGCGGCTCGACCGGCACCGTGGTCAGCGGCGCCATGAACTGGCTCGCCCGCAGGGACGCCCGCGAACTGACCGCGGTCGCCATCGCGCCCGACCTCGGCGAGCGGTACCTCGACACCGTCTATCAGAGCAACTGGGTGCAGGACCTCTACGACGAGGAAACCGTCGACGCCGGGACCGCCGGAAGGCGGCACGAGGAGAGCCGGTCGGGGCGGCCCGCGCGGTGACGGCTTCTGCGATGGACACCGACGACGAGATCAACATCAAGCACGGCTACCAGGTCGGCGGGGAGTCGCTGTCCTACCTGGTGGAGCAGTTCCCGGAGGGCAGCACCCACGACCCCGTCGGCGCGTCCGAGCGCAGCCGCGACGCCTTCGAGCAGGGCGACCGCTCCATCCTCGCGCTCTCGCAGTCCTGGGGCCAGCACGCCCACGCGGTGATGCCGATACCGCGGGCGGAGAGCTGGAACCAGAGCAGCCGGCCGTGGACCATCGACGTGGCCGACCCGAACCGCGCGGCGAACGAGGCCGGGGGCGACCAGGCACGCCGGATACGCGTCTACGAGGACAGCAGGGGCTGCGTCGAGTTGCCGTAGCCCGCTGCTCCTCGGGCCCGAAGCCGCCCGGGCGGACCGATCCGGGGCAGCCGACGGCGGAGCGCTGCTACGGTCGGGCTCCATGAGCTGGCTTCCCGATGACTTCGTCCACCCCGTCCTGATTCCGCTGCCGGGCGGCGCTCATCACCTGCGGCCGATCCGGGAGTCGGACACCCCGCTCGACTATCCGGCGGTGATGGGCTCACGCGAGCGGCTGTGGACCATCTTCGGCCCGGCCTGGGGCTGGCCGTCGGCCACCATGACGTACGAGGCCGACCAGGCCGACCTGCTGCGCCACGAGAAGGAGATCGCCGCACACCAGTCCTTCAACTACGCGCTGTTCGACGCGGCGGAGACGGCTCTGCTCGGCTGCGTCTACATCGACCCACCCGAGAAGGCCGGCGCGGACGGCGAGATCTCCTGGTGGGTGGTGGACGAGCTGGTGGGCGGCGAGGTCGAGCAGGCCCTCGACGCGCTGGTGCCGCAGTGGATCACCGCCGCATGGCCGTTCGAGCGGCCACGCTTCCTCGGCCGCGGAATCTCCTGGTCGGACTGGCTCGCCCTGCCGCAGCATCTCGACACCTGAGCGGTCGCCACCCGCCCCGACCCCGAAGGGGTGGACCGAACGGGAGTCCCGCCCAGCCCATCTCCGCGCCGGCCTCACGATCACGCTGCCGAGCATGACGCAAAGTACTCTTCGAGCAATTCGAACAGAACCTCGATTGCGCGCTCATCTTCCTCTGGCGTGAGATAGCGAATGTCCGGCAGGGCACCGTCCTCATAGATCTCGCAGAGGACGAGTTGCGGCCAGTAGAGTTCGGGGCGCCCCTTGCCTCGGGGAACGAGCCAGTTGTGGAATGCCTTGAGCGCGGGGCGCTCCGAGCCCAGCTCGTATCCAGTCAAGAAGGCGCAGGTCCCCTCGTAGGTTTTCCGCATCACATAGATGCCGTGGTGCCTTCTCAGCTCGGGCATGAACTCAGAAAGCGGCATGGTCATGGTCAGAACCCGAATTCCATATCGTCGCCGTAGTCGAATCGCGTCTTGTAATCGTCGGCATCTATACCACCTTGATGCCACTGATCATAGACCTTGCCATCCTTGACCACCACGGTGTGATAGAACCACTCCTCATTAAGCATCGGGGTACCTGGTCCCTTGGGCCTGTACGGACCCATCGCTCGGTCCTCGCGGGGGCCGAAGAAGGTCTTGATTTCACCACCGTTCCTGATTTGGAATTTCGCCGCCCACTCATCACATCCCGCATTGTGCACCAGCACCGGCGTGTTTCCCGCCAGCACATAGTACGTGTGCAGATCCTCGACGGTCAGGTTGTACATGTCGGCCGAGCCCGGCAGCGGGTGGACCGCCACGACCGACGCTCGTCCGTTCGTGGCGGTGGCGAGCAGGTGGCCGGGGAGGAGCTCCGCGGCCGGGGTCCAGGTGTGGGTGCCGGCGTCCCAGAAGGGGTGGCGTGACGTGGTGTGCACGGTGGCCGGCTTGCCGTCGGTCCTGCGGAGGACGAGATCGACCAAGTCGTCGTCGTGGTGCACCAGTCGGGCCGTCACCGGGCGGTCGCCCTGCCGAAGCCCCGTGCCGGGGTCCGCGGAGGCGACCCGGTCACCGGGTTCGATCTCGGCGATGGGCTTGGTCTTTCCGCCCTTCATGAGGACCGGTGTCTTGGGATCGAAGCTGCAGAACGCCGCGGATCTCGGGAGGGCGGATCGCAGCTTCGCCGCACCGCCGATCTTCGAGAAGAGCGTTCCCACCGGCGGCAGTTCCCCGCCGCCGAGAGCGACGATCATCGACCCCAGGCCCGGACCTCCGGTGAGGGTTTCGACGACCTCCGTCGGCAAGGTGTGCCGGGCGTTGGGGGTGAGCACCTGGCCGTGCCGGACGATCACGCCGTTGCGCAGGCCGAGTTCGACGAAGGCATCCGCGATCTGCATCGCGGAGTTCCAGAGCTCGCGGTCGTCGTGGGCTCCGCACGCGCTGTACGTGGCCGTGCAGACGTCGATCTCGTTCTGGATCATCTGCGAGAAGTTGGGCTTGGCCAGGTTGTGGTTCGGTTCCGGCAGCCCGAGGGAGCAGAAGACCGTCGCGGCGTTGGCGCACGGGTCCGTACCGCCACCGCTGCCCCCACCGCCACCGGTGCCGCCACCGCCGCCACCCGCGCCGTCGCTCGACGGCGGCGGGACCGGGGGCAGGTTGCCGTAGGTGCCGTGGTCGCCGCCGCAGTAGACCGGATAGCAGGATTCCAGACCGCTGGGATCGCTCTGCGTGACGGGATTGTCCTCGGCGTAGGCGTAGCCGCCGACGCTCTGGGGTTTGTCGAATTCGAGGAGCGGGTCGACGCTGATGAAGCGGCCGGTGGCGGGTTCGTACTCGCGGGCGCCGAGATGGGTGAGGCCGGTGGAGGAGTCGGTGGTACCGCCGACGAAGCCCCTGGTGCCCTGCCAGCCTTGGGCGGGGGTGCCGCGCGGGGCGCCGAAGGCGGTGGTCTGGCGGCGGGTGACGGCCTGCGTGAGGGCGTCGATCTGGGTGGTGGCGGTGCCGTGTGGGTCGGCGATCAGGTAGCTGATCAGTCCGGCGGTGCGCAGTGCGACCGCTTTGCCGTTGTAGCCGTAGTAGCGGGTGCCGACGAGGCTGTTGTCCGGCTTCAGGAGCAGTTCGTTGCCGCCGGGGAGGTAGAGGGTGACGCCGGAGGCGTCCTTCGCCGTCAGGCGGTTGCCGTCGGTGTCGTAGGTGTAGGAGGCGACGGTTCCGGTGGCCTGCGTGACCGAGGCCAGGTGGCCCTGCGGGTCCCAGTTCAGGGTCTGCTGGGGGCTGCCGCCCAGGGTGCGGGTGGCGGTGTTGCCGTCGGCGTCGTAGGTGTAGTCGTCGGTGCCGGGGGCGGCTCCGGTCTGGGTGACCTTCGGCAGGTTGTGCGTGCCCGCGGCGGGCTGGGCGTAGGTGCGGACCGTGTCGGTCGCCGGGCCGGAGGCGGTCGTGTGCTGGGTCTCGGTGGTGCGGTCGCCGACCGCGTCGTAGCCGTAGGACGTCCAGTACGCGTCGGGGCCGCCGACCGTGGTGGCCGAGGCGCCCTGGGCGCAGGTGCTGTCGGTGCCGGTCGTCCAGGCCTGGGTGATACGGCGCAGGGCGTCGGTGGTGAAGCACTGGGTGTCGGTGACCGCGGCGGCGTCCTGGCCGGTGGTGTCCGCTATCGAGGTGACGTTGCCGGCCTGGTCGTAGGCGTAGTGGCTGGTGTCGATGCGCTCGGGTGCGGTGTCCCGGTCGACGATCTGGTCGGTGAGGGCGCCGGTGTGCTCGTCGTACTGCTGGGAGCTGTAGACCTTGCGGCTGAAGGCGCCGTACTCCTCGCGCACGTCACGGCCGTAGTGGTCGTAGACGGTCTGGGAGACGATCGGGTCGGAGCCGGCGGCGAGGGTGACGGGCAGGGCGGAGTTCGCCGTGTACAGCGGGGTGATGTCCTCCTGCGGCAGTCCGCCCATCGCCGGCTGGCGGGTCCATTTGACCTGGCCGGTGGCGTAGTACGCGGTCGTCCACTTGTAGGTGCC
Organism: Actinacidiphila polyblastidii; assembly: GCF_036353415.1. NCBI lineage: Bacteria > Bacillati > Actinomycetota > Actinomycetes > Kitasatosporales > Streptomycetaceae > Actinacidiphila > Actinacidiphila polyblastidii. The sequence goes on along the minus strand of NZ_JAZEWV010000009.1, from coordinate 40,885 downwards.
GGCCAGGCCGCCGGTGCCCGGGACGGTCACCTGGGTGATCGCGGGCAGCGACAGCGTGCTGTAGGAGGTGACCTCGCTGCTGTAGGGCTGGCCGCCGATGTACTGGGTGGCCTTCGCGGGCAGGCCCTTGCCGCCCGTGGCCGAGTCGTAGGTCCAGTCCGACAGGGTCGTCGTGGCGCTCTGGTAGGTGGACGTGAGCCTGGTCTTGCGGCCGAGGTCGTCGTACGTGGTGTGCAGCTTGTAGCCGCGTGCGTCGGTGACGTCCGTGACCCGGTCGCCGCCGTCGTAGGCGGTGGTCGACGCGCCCTTGTCGGGGTCGGTCGCGCTGGTCTGCCGGCCCCGGGTGTCGTAGCCGTAGGTCCACTGGGCGCCCGTGGGGTCCTGGACCTGGGAGAGCCGGCCGTGGGCGTCGTAGCTGGAGACCGTGGACTGCGCGTGCGTACGGGCCGGATCCGTGTACTGCTTCAGCTCGGTGGGGCGGCCGAGCGCGTCGACGACCGTGGTGGTGGCCGTGCCGCCGAGCGGGGGTATCACGGTGGTGGTGTCGCCGGTGTAGGTGGTGGTGCTGCTCTCCGCGGGGTCGCCGAACCTCCGGTTGAGCAACTGGGTGACGCGGCCGGCGCCGTCGTAGAAGGTGTCCGTGGACGCGGGGTATTTGAGTTCCTGCCCGGTGACCGGGGCTGCTTCCGCTTCGCCGTCGGCGTAGTAGGTGCCGGAGTTGCGCCAGGCGAGGCCGCGCGTGTCGTACAGCGTCTCGGTCACCAGCCGCCCGGAGTCGTCCGGCGAGGGCGCCTGGGTCTGGTAGGGACGCAGCATGCCGTCGTAGAAGGAGTAGGAGGGCTGGTAGACGTCCGCGTAGTTGAGCGTGTCGGTGGTGACCACGATCGGGCCGTCGTTGCGTACCGTGTAGCTGAACTTCTCCGAGGGGGTGCTCGGGTACGCGGCCTGGGTGTGCGCCGGTGTCCACAGCTGGGTCGTGCGGCCCAGCGCGTCGTACGTCAGGCTGGTGACACGGGAGTTGGCGTCGGTGACCGTCAACGGCTGTGCGCGGCGCGGATCGTAGGTGGTGGTGACCACCAGGCTCAGCGGTTTGGTGACCACGGTCTGGGTGGGGACCTCGCCGGTGGCGGGGGTGTAGGCGGTGGTCGTGGACTTCCCGTACGCGTCGGCCACCGACAGCGGCCGGCCGTAGATGTCGAAGGAGGCCACCGGGGTGGCGGTCACCTGGTCGTAGCCCGATCCGGTGCCGTTGATCTGCTCGACCTTGGTGGCGTTGCCCTTGGTGGGCGCCGTGGTGAGCGCGGTGGCGCCGTCGTAGTAGGTGCGCGTGTCGGCGTTGAGATCCGCGGGGAGCGCGGGCGTCACGTCGCAGGTCCGGTCGACGGTCTTGAGCTCGGCGACCTTGTCGAGCAGCCATTCCGCGGTGTTGCGGGTGTAGGTGGTGGTCGTGCAGGACTCGTCGCCGGTCCTGGCGGTGTCGCCGGCGGAGGAGGACGTGGCGACCATGCCGTAGGCGTCGAAGGTGCTGTGTGTCGCGGTCGTGCGCGTGCCGCCGGTCACGGTGGTGCGGATCCGCTGATCGGACGTGCCGGTGTGGTAGGCGGACAGGTCCGGCAGCCCGGTGCGCGCGCGGGTGGCGGTCGCGCCGGACCGCCAGGGGGTGTACGAGGTCGCGGTGACGAGCCGGGAGGTGTCGTCGCCGTCGTAGGTGGCGGTCTCGCGTGGCATGCCGGCGAACTGCTCGCGGTCGGTCACCGCGGCGCCGGTGGAGTCCATGACGGCGGCGCCGTCGATGCCACGGAAGTACCGTGTCTCGCTCAGGGTCCTGGGGTCGGACCCGGCGCCGGTGCGGGTCTGGACCAGTCCGTAGCCGCGTTGCATCGAGTACGTACGGTCGTCGGCCTTGGCGAACTCGTCGGTCGACTTGGCCCAGGCCGCGCCCTGCAGGTACGTGTACGAGGTGACCTTGTCCGGAGTGGCCGACAGGTCGTCGCCTTCGACGACCTGCCTGACGGTGTAGGTGTTGAACCAGTCCAGTTTCGCGGTGTCGCCCTCGTACGCCCACTTCACCGGGTAGCACGCCGTGGTGTTCGTGGCGTCGGCGGCAGGAAGCGACGTGGCGGTGCAGCCGGGGTCGTTGTAGTACACCCCGATGGTGCCGCCGGTCTCGGTGGTGATCTGCGATATCCGCAGCCGGACGAACGGGGCGAGCCCGTCACCGGTCTTGTCGACCCGGTTGGCGTGCTGCTCGCCGCCGAAGGTGACCGGTGGAAGCAGGGCGGTGAACTTCCCTGTGGCGTCGGTGCTGCCGCGGGTGATGGAGTTCAGCCACATCGGGGTCGAGATGCCGTCGCCGGCCGGCGGGAATCCCTGGTCGAGCTGCCAGGAGTCGACGTTCCTGTAGGCGCCGCCGGTCAGTACCTGCGTGGTCACGCTCGTCAGGCGCCTGCGCGACCAGAACGTCGGGGAGAACTGCTCGGCGCACTTGGTCGAGCCGTCCTTGCAGTACTGGTCGACCGGGGTGTCGGGCCAGTTCGTCGCATGGTCGGTGTCGAAGGTTCCGCAAGCGCTCAGGCACCGCTCGGACGTGGCGAAGGTGACCTTGCCCATGGCCTTGGCGGAGTAGACCGCGTCCGAACGCAGACCGTAGTCGATGTGGTCCAGGTAGCCTCCGCGGGTGTACGGGGTGACCGTGGCGTTGCCGGTGGTGAGGCTGACGTCGCGGCCGTAGTTGTTGGTCTCCTTGTCCCAGTAGTACGCCATCGCGTTGCCGTGGACGTCGACGACGTAGTCCAGCTGCCAGCGCCACGCCTGCTGGCACCAGGCCGAGGCGAAGGAGGCGTTGTAGCAGGGCTCGCCGGACTGGTTGCCGAACACCGGGACGGTCCAGGTGGAGTTCGTCTCCGGTGTCGACGATCCGGTCCAGCCCGGCAGCCGGTTGAGGCCGAAGAAGTACTGCGTGCCGTCGGTGGAGGTGACCTTCCAGTACTCGCCGGCGCCGTCCACCCCTGCCGTACCCTGGTCGCCGTTGACCGCCCCGGTGAGCTTCTCGACCTTCTCGCCGGAGTCGTCAGCCGGGTGCCAGCCGTGGGTCGCGTCGTAGACCAGCTCGGTGGACTTGCCGCCCAGCGACAGCGTCGCGTTGTCGTTGTACCAGCACATGTCGCCGACCTTGGCGGAGTTGGTACCGCCGTCCTGGTCGTCGTTGCAGGACTTGTAGCGGCGTTCGATGGAGCCGGGCGCGTACGACCAGCCGTCTCCGACCCAGGACGGCTGGTTGTTCGACGCGGCCGTCTGGCCGTCGACGGCCTGCGAGTTGTATGCCAGGGCGACCGAGGGCTGCAGGCCGCCAGGCACGGCGGGCGCCGCCATCGGATAGGCCCATCCGAAGGCGCCGGTCGACCCCCCGGCGCTCCACGAGCCCGATGGTGCGAGCGACGTGGCCGTGTACGTTCCCGAGGAGCCCGACGCGCCCGCTTCGGCCGCCAGCACCGTCGCGCCGGAAGCGGGTGCGGTCACCTGCGCCGAAAGCGTGGCGGCCTTCGGGTCGTTGGTGGTCGCAACGGGTGTGCGCAGCTGGCAGGGGGCCAGGCCGGGCGTCGTCAGGGCGCACGTGGGCAGCCGCACCAGCCGCAGCCGGGCGGACCAGTCACCGCCGTAGGCGTTCCTGAACTGCCCGTAGTCCACCTGGACCTTCATCGGCCCCGGCTGTTCGACGCCGTCCGCGCGGCCGACCGACAGCAGTACGCCGTCGACACCCGCCTGCTGGGTGGTCTTGCGGTCGGCGACCGTCACCCGGACCCTGGACGGCCGTGCGGTGTCCGCCCGCAGGGCGCGGCCCACCGACCCGACGTGCACCGGGAGGCGCCCTGCCCGCACCGCGGTCCCGGAAAGGTCGGCCTCGGCCTGGCCGGCGCCCGGCCAGACGACCTTCGGCGCCTTCCACGGCGCGGCCGCGGCATCCGGGCGCGCCGTGCCGCCGCCGAAGGCCACCGGTGTCACCGGTACCGCCTTCGGCTGCCTCACGCCCGGAAGCGAGAGCCCCGACGAGGCGTCCGCGACGGTCACCGCCGGCAGCAGCCCCACCGCGAGTGCGACCACCGCGGACACCGCCGCCGAACGCACACCGAACCAGCTCACGCCGCCCCCACCCCTTGCCCGGTCAGCAACTGTCAGCAATTGACGGCCGACATTAGCACCACACTCTTCCGAGCGACCAGCATCGACCGCGTCGAAAAGTATTTCCGAATCACCCGTGCCGAAATAAGCCACCGCGCGCAATAACCTACATGACGCATTTCGTCAAGTATCTGCAAAACGGACAAATGGCGATTCAGGTCTGTGCGCATGTCCGCCACCCGCCGCACGCGGCTTCCCGACCGCCCCGCGCGCACCTGCCGTCACGCGGCATCGCCTACCGTCACCTGCGAAGGTCTTGACCGCGTCCTGCACCGACGCGGTGCGCCCCTATAGAGTCCCTGCGGCATGCAAGGACGAGAAAAAGGAATGCGATGTTCCGAATAAAGCCCGGTGGGGCGGCGCCGCGACGGCGATTCCGAGGTTTTGCGGCGATAGCCGCCACGGTCGCCTCGGCGACCGTGGCGGCCGGTTTCCTTCCGCTTGCGGCCGCTTCGGCGGCATCGCGGAGTCCCCTTCCGGGCAATGTCGCGCATTCCGCTGCGACAGTGGCGGGGGCCGCGGATTCCGGAAGCGCCGACGACGGTTCGGTGTCGGACGAGGACAAGGCGTTGCAGCAGGCGCAGTCGACCGGGCAGCCGGCCGAAGTGGTCTCCGCGCGCACGGAGCTGTCGGACGAGTGGGCCAACCCGTCAGGCACCTTCTCCGTCAGGCGCTACGGCTCCCCCGTACGGGTCTTCCGCGGCGGCGCATGGGTGCCGACCGACCCGACGCTGGTCTTCGCACCCGACGGCTCGGTGGTCCCGAAGGCGGCGACGGTCGCGGTGACCTTCTCCGGCGGGGGCAGCGGCCCGCTGCTGTCCGGTGTCAAGGACGGCCGCACGCTGACCCTGTCGTGGCCGACCGCGCTGCCGGTGCCGGTGCTCGACGGCAACGTGGCCACCTACTCCGACATCCTTCCCGGCGTCGACCTCCAACTGAAAGCCGAGGTCGAGGGCTTCTCCCAGCTCATCGTGGTCAAGACGGCCGAAGCCGCGCAGAACCCGGCGCTGGCCACGTTGCGCTACACCATGAGCACGGTCGGACTGACCGTGGCCACCGACACGGACACCGGCAGCGTGACCGCCACCGACCCCGCCGGGCAGAGCGTGTTCACCAGTCCCACCCCGCTGATGTGGGACTCCACCACGCAGTCCAGTGACGGGACGGCACCGAGCGCGACCAGGACGGCGTGGACGAAGGCGGCCGCAGCTGAGCCGGCCGACACCGCGGACGGCACTCCGGCTGACACCTTCGAGCCGCCCCCCGGCGCGCAGGACGCCCAGATGGCCACCTCGGTGAACGGCTCGACGCTGTCGATCACACCCGACCAGTCACTGCTGACCGGCGCCGACACCCGGTACCCGGTTTACATCGACCCGTCCTGGGCTTGGGGCAAACGCCAGAACTGGACCCGGGTCTACAAGAAGTACCCCAACACCTCGTACTGGAACGCCAACGAGGTCGCCCGCGTCGGGTACGAGAACGAGACCTACGGACTGTCCCGCTCCTTCTTCCAGTGGGACATCTCCAACATCGAGCACGCCGCGGTCATCTCCTCGACGTTCCGGATCAAGAACGTGTGGTCCTGGTCCCCCCAGAAGACCCCGGTGGACCTCTGGCAGACCGGGCCGATCTCCTCGAAGTCGACCTGGAACCACCAACCGGCCAGGATCGGGTCCGATCCCCTGGCCACCGTCGTCGACGCCAAGGGCTGGGGCGACGTGCCCGCGGGCAACCTCGAGTTCGATCTCACCCCGAAGATCAAGGAAGCCGCGGCGCACGCCAACTCCAGCGTCACGCTCGGCCTCTACGCGGGCAACGAGGCCGACACCTACGGCTGGAAGAAGTTCGATCCCAAGACCGCGGTCCTGGAGACCACCTACAACCACGCCCCCGGTCAGCCCAACGGTCTGGGCACGAACCCCAAGACAAGCTGCACCGCCGGCGGTCTGATCGGCAACACGACCGTCAGCCTCCACGCGACGGTGGATGACCAGGACGCGGGCAACCTCACCGCCCGGTTCCAGGTGTTCCCGGCCGGGTCGAGCACCGCGGTGGTCAACCAGACGATCCCCGCCCTGAAGGGGCGGGTCGCCACGCTCGTGGTACCCGACGCGAACTTGCCCACCGGCAGCTACACCTGGAAGGCCAATGCCACCGACCCGATGAACGCCACCTCGCAGTGGTCGCAGACCTGCACCTTCTCTGTCGACCGGACCCGGCCCGCCATGCCCCCGCGGATCAACTCCACGGTCTTCCCACCCGGTGACGCGGGATGGCCCGCGAACACCGGCAAGGCGCGCGCCACAGCAGACTTCACCATCGCTGCCAACGGTGTGAAGGACGCCGCCGAGTACGGCTGGTACACCGACTACGACCCGCAGGTGAACTACGTCCCCGCGCCCGGGGGCGCCACCGCCACCGTGCCGGTCACGCCACCCGGGTACGGCCCGCACTTCATGTACGCCTTCAGCATCGACGCGGCCGGCAACCGCTCGGACACGGCGACGTACGTGTACTACGCGGCAGGCTCCGGCGTACGTGACGCTCCCGCGGACCTCAACGGCGACGGCAACGACGACATCTGGAACGTCGACTCCAACGGCACCCTGCTCACCTATGCCGGTCAGGGCGACGGGGACTTCTCCTCTGCCACCAACGGCGGCCAGTCGTTCGACGCCGCCCAGGTCGCCTCGCGCGGGGACTGGGGCCAGGACGGCTACAACGACCTGGTCACCCTCGAACCCGCCGCGACCGGGGCCGCCAAGGACCTGTGGGAGTACCCGAACAACGGCTCCGGCATCGCCACCGTCTCCGGCATCGACGGCGGCAAGCAGGCGTTGACGGTCGCCTGCCCGGCCGCCACCGAACCCACCGACGACAATCCGGACGGGTGCACCACGGGTGACGACCACTGGCACGACGCCGACCAGATCATCGCCCCCGGCGATCTCAACGGCGACGGCGCCCCGGACCTCCTGGTGAAGGAGGGCAAGCTCCTGTGGGCCTACTACGGCGACCGCGCCACCAAGCGCCTGGACATCCACGGCGAGCCGGTCGTCGTCGGCGGCAACGACTGGAACAAGTTCACCGTCATCGCCCCCGGCGACCTCAACGGTGACGGGCTGCCCGACCTGCTACTGCGCGACACCACCAGCGGCGACCTGCTGCGCGCTCTCGGCAGGACGGGAGAGCAGCCCGGTGTCGTCGACCCCACCACGTGGGGCGATCCGGCGCAGCGCGTGAAGGTCGGCAGCGGACTGACCGCGGCGTACGCGGCGCTCGGCGCGGCCGACTTCGACAACGACGGGAAGCCCGACCTGTGGGCCCGCAAGGCCGACAACACCATGGTCGGCTGGTTCGGGAAGTACACCAGCAACACCCTCACCGGCTACGGCGCCCAGTTCAGCATCGACGGCGTCGTGGGCGGCACCCGCATCCCGGCCGGCACGACTCTGACCTCCGGCGCCGGCTTCGCGTCCCGCTCGGTCAAGCTCACGATGCAGACCGACGGCAACCTGGTGATCACCAACAACAGCGGCTCGACGGTGTGGTCGACGGGGACGAGCGGCAACCCCGGTGCCACCGCGGTCATGCAGGCCGACGGCAACCTGGTGCTGTACAAGCCGGACGGCAGCACCGCGCTGTGGTCGTCCAAAACCCACCAGGCCGGCGGGTACGCGCTGCTCCAGGACCGGGGAAGCCTCGTCGTCTACAACGTCAAGGGGCAGTCGCAGTGGAGCAGCGGCACCGCGGCACGCCACGACTACACCGGCGAGGGGCGCAGCGACGTCGCCGACTGGTACAACTTCGCCGACGGCCACGACGGCATGCACACCTTCTCGGCCCTCTCCGACGGAACCCTCACCACCCCGTCGGCCTCGTACACCTCGGCGGCCGACATCTGGTACGGGCCGCACATGAAGCTCGTCACGGGCGACTACAACGGCGACGGTCTGGGCGACGCGGCCTTCCTGTACGGGTTCCAGGACGGCTCGGTGAAGCTCTACACCGCGCTGAACAACGGCACCGGCGGCTTCAAGACTCCGACCGCGTCGTGGAGCGTGCCGCCGGGGCAGTGGTACTTCGATCACGTCAGCGTGCAGTCGGGTGACTTCAACGGCGACGGCCGCGACGACGTCGCCGCCTGGTACAACTTCGCCGACGGCTCCGACGGCCTGTTCACCTTCACCGCCACCGTGCAGGGCGGGTTCAACGCGCCGTTCGAGTCCTGGTCCGCCACGCCCGGCAACTGGGACGTGAACAGCATGAAGTTCGTCACCGGCGACTTCAACGGCGACGGCCGTGACGACATCGGCGCGCTCTACGGCTACAACGACGGCCATCTGACGACGTTCAGCTTCCTGGCTGGCCCCACCGGCGGGTTCCAGACCCCCAAACCGTCCTGGACCAGCGCCACCTGGGGAACCTTCGTCCGTGCCTTCCCGCAGGCCGGGGACTTCAACGGTGACGGCAAGGACGACATGGTCATCTGGTATGACGCCGCGGATGGCCATGACGCCCTGCACACCCTCACGGCGAAGTCCGACGGCTCCGGCGGCTTCAACGCGCCCTACCAGGCGTGGACCATCCCGCCGGACAACATGTACTACCCCAACATGAAGGTGGTCACGGGCGACTACAACGGCGACGGCAGGGACGACGTCGCAGCGATGTACGGCTACGCGGACGGCTCGGTGGCCATGCTGAGTTGGACCGCCAGACCCGATGCCTCCGGCACCTTCACCGGGTTCACCCGCGGCTGGTCGACCCCGCCGGGCAACTGGACCTTCGGCAACGTCAGCCTGCTCGCCACGCACAGCTGACGGATGGCGTGCGCCTCCCATCTCCGGGTGGGAGGCGCACGACCACGTGTCGGCGCGCGACCGTCACCGCCCCGGTCCGCCGGACTACAGCCCCTGCTCGGCCAGCCAGGACAGGGCGGCGTCCGCGACCGCACGCCATCCGCTGTCGATGGTGAGGGAGTGCCCGCGGTCGGCGAACTCGATCAGGTCGGTCACCGCGCCGGAGCCCCGGTACTGCTTGAGGGTGGCCTTGGTGATCGCCTCGGGGACGGTGTGGTCCCGGCCCCCCATCACGAGGAGCAGCGGCCCGCGGCCCGCGTTGCCGGTGTCCACGCCGGCCGGCGAGTGGGGCGAGAAGTTGGCGGCCGCGGCCTCGAAGAGCGGCTTGCCGGGAGCGGGGATGGTCCACCGGGCGTGGAGCCCGGCCGATTCCTCGGCGGAGACGGCGTTGCCGAACGCGAAGCGGAACTGCTCCGGGGTGAGCGAAACGGCGCGGTGCCTGTTGGCCGGGTTGCGGAAGACGGGAAGCGTCGCCCGCAGCGAGGACAGCGGGACCGGCAGCACTCCCTTGATCTGGGCGGCGTCGATCGCGACGGCGGCCGCCGCGCGGTCCTGCCCGAGGAGCTTCTCGGCGATCATCCCGCCGAAGGAGTGCCCGACGAGGACCGGCGGCTCGGTGAGGCCGTCGATGATCCGCGCGTAGTGCGCGACGACGTCGTCGATGCCCTGGTCGGCGATGCTGTCGGGATCGCTCCTGGACTGCTCCACCGAGGCGGCCACCCCGGGCCAGCCGGGGGCGACGGGTGCGTAGCCGCGCTCCCGGAACAACTCGACCCACGGGTTCCAGGAGGTCGGGTGCAGCCACAGGCCGTGGATGAAGACGACGGGGCGTCCGGCGGTCGGGTTCATGTCGGTGCTCCTTTTCGTTGCGGTGGGCTCTCACGATGGCCGAGTGGCGGCCCGCGGCGCTTGCGTAGGGCGACTACGGCGTGGCGCCGACCCGCGGTGCCGGGGCGTGGGCCAGGCCACCCGATCCGTATTTGATTGTTCAATCCATAATGGTTACAGTGAGGACATGGCACGACCACGAGAGTTCGACACCGACCGGGCGGTCGAGCGCGCGATGGACCTGTTCTGGCGCCAAGGCTTCGCCGCGACCTCGCTGCAGGACCTGACCGCGGAACTCGGCATCGGAAGCGGAAGCCTCTACGCCGCCTTCGGCTCCAAGGAAGGGCTCTACGAACGCGCCCTGGCCGCGTACTGCACCGGCCAGGCCGGCGAGCTGGTGCGGAACCTGGAGGAGGCGCAGGAGGTGCGGCCGGCCCTCAGGTCGCTGCTCACCGGGCTGATGGAGGCCGATCTCGCCGCCCCCGAGCGCGGCTGCCTGCTCGTCAACTCGGCCACCGAGCGGGCCGGCCACCCCGCCACCGTCGCCCGCGTCTCCGCCACCATGCGGCGCGTCGAGTCGGCGCTGACCGAGGCCCTCGTACGGGCGCGGGCCCGGGGAGAGCTGGCCTCCGACAAGGAGCCGGCCGCGCTCGCCCGCTTCTTCACCACCTTCATCCAAGGGCTGCGCGTGATGGGCCAGGCCCGCGCCGACCGCGCCTTCACCGAGGACGCGATCGACACCGCGCTCCGCGCCCTGGACTGAGCGCCCAGGACCGGGCGCCCGGGACCGAGCGCCCCGGCCCGGCGGTCCTGTTCGCACACCCAGTATATGTATCGATCAATCCAGAAAGGGTTCCCTCATGGACCTGCAGCTCACGGGCAAGACCGTCGTCGTCACCGGTGCCAGCCGCGGCATCGGACTCGCCGTCGCCCGCGCCTTCGCCCAGGAGGGCGCGCACGTCGCCGCGGGCGCCCGCACCCCCGGCGCCGAACTGGCCTCGCTCGCAGAGCGGTACGACGTGCTGCCGATGGCCGTGGACCTGGCGACCGCGGACGGCGCCGCCGCCCTCGTCGATGCGGCGGTCACGCACTTCGGCACGGTGGACGTCCTGGTCAACAACGTCGGCGCGGTGACCCCCCGCCTCGGCGGCTTCCTGTCGATCACCGACGAGGAGTGGACGCGCACCTTCCAGATCAACCTGCTGAGCGCCGTCCGGGCCAGCCGCGCGGCGCTGCCGCACCTGCTGGAGAACCGGGGCGCGATCGTCAACATCGGCTCGGTGAACGCGGTGCTCCCCGACCCGGGCATCGTCGACTACGCGGCCTCCAAGGCGGCGCTGGCGAGCTTCGCCAAGTCCCTCTCCAAGGAGGTCGGTCCGCAGGGCGTCCGGGTGAACACCATCAGCCCCGGCCCGGTGGAGACGGACATCTGGCTGGCCTCCGGCGGCATGGCGGACACCGTCGCCCAGGCCATGGGCATCGAGCGCGAGGCCGCGCGGGAGGCGATCGTCACCGGCCTCGGCGGCATCGCCACCGGGCGCTTCACCCGCCCCGAGGAAGTCGCCGACCTCGCCCTCCTCCTCGGCAGCGAGCGCAGCGGCAACGTCACCGGCTCCGACTTCACCATCGACGGCGGTCTGGTGAAGACCCTCTGATCGCCCGCCGCCGGACCGGTGGCCCGCGAGCGCCGGCCCGGCCGGGCCGGCGCCGCCGGGGCCGGGGGCGGCGCTCAGCGGTCCGCGCTCAGCTCCGCCGCCGCGGCGTCCCAGTCGAGACCGTCCAGTTCCGTGCCCGGCGGCACCAGGTCGTACGTCTCGTGCAGCCAGTCCTCCAGCCCGATCCGCCCGATCTCGAACAGGGCGGCGGCGTTGCCGTGGGACAGGCGCAGGAACACCGCAGGACGGGCGGAACCGGACACCGGCCACACCCGCACGTCTCCCGTGCCGCTCGGTCCCAGCACGCCCTCGTAGAGCAGGTCACGGGAGATCTCCCAGGTGAGGGAAGCCTCCTGCGGCGGGTGCAGGTCCAGGGACACGATGAGCGGCGCCCCCGGGTCGTAGCGGAAGTCGGCGCGCATCGGCACCCGGTTGCGCGGGTGGACGATCCAGTGGACGCGCAGGGACAGCAACGTCGTGCGGGCGGACGGCCGCCGGCCGGCCGGGACGTCGGGAAGGTCGTGGGACACGGGAACCTCTTCTCGCGGTGCGGGACTGACCACCACAGCGTCCACTCCGCACCACCGCCCACGCATCCGTCGACTGACTGACAGTCCGCGGCAACGACTGGCCGGGCCGGCTGGCACGCGGGACTTCGAGATGCCGAAGCGCCCGCGCAGGAACCGTCAGTTCGAGCCGTCCTCGACGCCTGCTCGCTCGCGCGCCGCGAGGATCTCCGGGACGTGCGCCTCGGCCCACTGCCGTACGGCGCGCAGCGGCACCAGCAGGGAGCGGCCGAGGTCGGTCAGCGCGTATTCGACGTGCGGCGGGTTGCCGCCCAGGTCGGTCCGGGTGAGCAGGCCGTCGGTCTCCATGGCGCGCAGCGTCTCGGTGAGGGCCTTGGGGGTGATCCCCCGGATGTGCGCCTTCAGCTCGGTGAAGCGCATCGGCCCGTCCTCGAGTGCGTTGACGGCGAACACGGTCCACCGCGCCCCGATGCGGTGCAGCACGGTGCGACTCGGGCAGGTCGCCGCCATGACGTTGTACGCAGTGCCCACGAGTGTCCTCCCGGTAGCGTTGAAGATACCGGTAGCGAATGTATACCGTGCTGGTCATGAGCGAGAACCTGGCAGGCAAACGCATCCTGGTGGTCGGTGGCGCCCGTGGCATCGGCGCCGACGTCGTACGGCGCACCGCGCAGGACGGCGCCGACGTCGTGGTCGCCACCCGGTCCGGCCCCGGCCACGTCCGGATCGACGTCACCGACGAGACCACCATCGCGCGGGCCGCGCGGTCACTCGGCACCTTCGACCACGTGGTCTCCACCGCGTCGGCCCACCACGACGTGCCGCTTCCCGACCTCGAACACGACAAGATCCAGGCCGCCTTCTCCGCCAAGGTCATCGGCCCGCTGCTGCTGGCCAAGCACTTCGCCCCCCGGATGCCCGCCGGCGGATCGTTCCTGTTCTTCTCCGGCATCGTGGGATGGCGCCCCAAGGCCGGCACCGTCGTCAAGGGCACCGCGAACGCCGCCCTGGCCGCGCTGGTCACCCACCTGGCCGTCGAGCTCGCGCCGCTGCGGGTCAACGCCCTCGCCCCCGGCATCACCGACTCCGGCACCTGGGACCGGCTTCCGGACGAGCGCCGCCTCGCCCTGTACGACGGCGCCGCCGCGGCCTCCCTCACCGGCAGGGTCGGGACGCTCGACGACGTCGCCGACGCCGCCCTGTGGCTCCTCGGTGCGGGGTGGGTGACGGGCGAGACGGTCCACGTCGACGGCGGCTCCCGGCACCGCTGATCGCGCCGCCGACGGGCCGCCCACGCGGCGCACGACAAGCCCCTGCGGGGGCGACGGCCCGGCGCGGTAGTTTGCTCGGGTGAGTCTCCTTGATGATGTGGCCGAGCGTGACGGCTGGCGGTGCTGGGTGTGCGACGAGCCGGTCGACCCCGAGATGTCGGTGAACGACCCGCGGGGGCCCAGCGTGGACAGCCGGACCGCCGACCGGAAGGCCAAGGTCGCCGAGCGGCTCGCGCACCGCGGGTGCAACACCCGCAAGGGCGCGGTCGAGGCGGTCATCGCCTGGCCGGACCGGCTGTACGTGGTCGAGCCCGCGACGCTGCTCACCGTCGCCGGGAGGCTGGAGCGCAAGGGGGGCCGTGAGATGGTGGGCCGCTGCCCGACCCGCCGCGACGCCCAGGAGGCGGCGGACTGGCTGGTGGACCGGTTCTCCCGGCTGGTGCCGGGACTGCCGGTGACCGCGGACATCCAGCCGGGCGGCGGCCAGTTCCTCGTCATCCTGGCCACCGGGCGCCGCTGACCGGGGAGAGCACCCGCACCCACGCGTCGCCCGGCCTCGCGGAAGTGACCGACGCCGGCGCGCCATGTCAGTTGCCTTCGAGTCCACTCCAAGGTGTTGGCTGGTGGAAGAAGTACCGAGGCGTGACCGACCGTACAGGTGACGACTTTCCTTGAGGAGCACACCATGACGCAGAAGATCTGGTTCATCACCGGTGCCTCGCGCGGCTTCGGCCGGGAGTGGGCCGTCGCCGCTCTGGAACGCGGCGACTCGGTGGCCGCGACCGCGCGCGACCTGTCCACCCTGGCCGACCTCCGCGAGAAGTACGGGGAGCGGCTGCTGCCCCTGCGTCTCGACGTGACGGACCGTGAAGCCGACTTCGCGGCCGTCCGCCAGGCGCACGAGCGGTTCGGGCGGCTCGACGTCGTGGTCAACAACGCCGGCTACGGCCACTTCGGCCTGGTCGAGGAGCTGACCGAGGCGGAGGCGCGCGCCCAGCTGGAGACCAACCTGTTCGGGGCCCTGTGGGTCACCCAGGCCGCGCTGCCGTTCCTGCGGGAGCAGGGCGGCGGCCACATCCTCCAGGTCTCCTCCATCGGAGGCATCAGCGCCTTCCCGCTGGTCGGGATCTACCACGCGTCCAAGTGGGCGCTCGAAGGCATGAGCCAGGCGCTGGCACAGGAGGTCGCGCAGTTCGGCATCAAGGTCACCTTGATCGAGCCCGGCGGGTTCGCCACGGACTGGGCGGGGTCCTCGTCGAGCACGTCCGAGCCGCTGCCCGCGTACGCGGACTTCCACAAGGAGGTCCAGGAGCAGCGGCGCAAGCGGGTCGGCACCCCGGGCGATCCGACCGCGTCCGCCGCGGCCGTACTGGAGATCGTGGACGCCGAGGAGCCGCCGCTGCGCTGCTTCTTCGGTGCGGCGCCGCTCGGAATCGCCAAGGCCGACTACGAGCAGCGTCTCGCGTTGTGGGAGAAGTGGCAGCCCGTGGCGGAACGCGCGCAGGGCTGAGCCGGGTGCCGGCGTACTCCGGCACCCGCCGCCGGCCCCGCGCGCCCTGGCCGGGAGCCGGGCCGCCGGCCGGCCCGGACGTTTCCGGGCCGGCCGGCACCACCCGTCCGGGCCGGCGTCAGCCCACGCTGCACGCGGCGCCGTTGAGGGTGAACGCCGCGGGCGAGGACGCGCCGGAGCCCGTCCCCTGGAACCCGAAGCCGGTGGAACCGCCGACCGGGACGGTCGCGTTGTAGCCGAGATCCGTGGCCGTCACGGTGGCGCCGGACTGGGTGGTCCCGGCGTTCCACGCACTGGTGATCTTCTGGTCGGCGGGGAAGGTCCAGCGGAGCGACCAGCCGTTGACCGCGCTGCCGCCGGTGTTGCGCACGGTCACGTCCGCGGTGAAGCCGCCCGTCCAGGCGCTGGCGACCTTGTACGTGACCGCGCAGGCCCCACTCGCCGGCGGAGTGGTGGTGGTGGGCGGCGTGGTCGGCGGCGGCGTGCTGGTGGGCGGGGTGGTCGGCGGCGGGGTGCTGGTGGGCGGGGTGGTCGGCGGGGTCGACGTCGGCGGAGTGGGGTCCGACGCGCCGGCGGACGCCAGGGCGTAGGCCACGTCCGGCAGGAAGGTGCCCGCGGCTCCGGCGCAGCCGTCCGCCTCGCCGGGCGGCTTGACCCAGAGGAAGGCGTCGATCGCCGCGTCTCCGGTGCTGGTCGTGGGGTAGGCGCCGATCGCCCGGCCCGCCGGGTCGCACCACGCTCCCCCGCCGGCCGGACCGTTGCCGTTGCGGCTGGTGTCCACCACGGCGTGCAGAGAGGACGGGTTGCCCAGCGCGGCCAGCACGTTCTTGGCGTAGGCGACCTCGTTCGCCGTGGTGTTGAAGTTGGAGACGTTGGTGAACAGGCCGTCGGCGTTGCTGAGGATACCGGCGCTGCGCAGCCGGTTGGCCTGCTCCGAGGCGCTGTTCCAGGCCGAGTGGCCGCCGTCCAGGTAGACCTTCGCGTGGGGCGCGGCCGAGTGGATGGCGGCGCCCGCCCGCGAGAGCGAGGCGAAGCGGTCGGCCTGCTGCTGCGCGGACAGGCAGGTGGTCAGGGAGACAGAGTCGGGCTCCAGGATGATGACCGACTGGCCGCTGCCCAGCCCGGCGGCGAAGTCGCGCACCCAGGCGTCGTAGGAGGCCAGGTCCGGCGCACCGCCGGCGGACGCGCCGCCGCAGTCACGGTTGGGGATCTCGTACACGGCCAGCACCGGCACCTGTCCGGCGGCGGCCGCGGCCGAGGTGACCGTCCTGACGTCGCTGGTGACGGTGGAGGGGGTGTAGTTGGAGAACCAGATCGCCTGCGGCTGGGAGGCGATCCGCCGCGCGATGACCGGCTGGCGGGAGTCGCCGGGATTGGCCGCGACCCAGCGCGCGACCTGCGAGTGGGGGTCGTGGTAGAGCTGGGTCCCGGCCGGGAGGCTGCCCTGCGCCGCGGCGCCCGCGGTGGCCTCGGTGCCCAGCACGATGCCGGTGGCGGCGAGGCCCGCGGCCAGGCCGAGCACTGCGGCCTTGCGCAGCCTCGACCCGCGCGTGGGCGGTCCGGCCGCCGCTGCGGGGCGGGGGGTGCCGATGGGGGGTGTCACAGTCGTCCTCCGTGCTCTCGTGGGGGGAGAGGACCCTCGGCGGGAGGGCCGGATGCGGACGAGCGCATGGGAGCGCTCCCACATCCGGTCCGAGCCTAGCCAGCGCACGGGAGTGCGTCATCCCCCGTGCGGGACGCATCTGCACGGGCGAGACCGGGCGCGTCGCCGCTGCCGCCGCCGCCGGATGAGCGACGGGTTCGCCCCCCTGGCGGCCGGCGCCGCGGCCGTGCCCGCCCCCTACGGGCCGTCCCGCCGCATCCTGAGGGCCTCGCGCGCGCCTGTCCTTGCCGGCCCGAGGCGAGCCCGACCGCGGGCGGCCGATGACCGCCGGGCCGTCCCGGGCGGCGCTTTCGGTTGTCGCCCGGCCGGGAATTCCCGGCCACGAGCCGGTGCGGCGGCCGACGACCGGCGGCCCGTGCGCGGCAGGGCGGGAACACGCCATTTCCGTACGCGCATTTCGGCACCGCTTCGAAGAATTCCCGCCGGAGTGCATTTATGCTCCGCCGGTCGGCAGGGGCAATGAGCTGCGCGCGCATGGCGTCATTTGCCGTGTCAATGGCCAGCAAACGAGACAACGGGGCATTGTTGCCGGCGGAATTGCAGGCGGCCTGATAAGTCCTGGCACGAATATGCCGACGTGCCCATCCTTCTGGAGGCACCACCCACCCGGGCAAGTCCGAGAAGGGACCACCATGACCAGTCTGCCCCGCATGGGCCGTCGCGCCGCCGTAGTCGGCGTGCTCGGCGTCCTCGCTGCCACCATGGGCACCGGCGTCGCCACCGCCCGGCCGGCAGGAACCACGAGCACCATCAAGATCATCGCTGGTGTTCCGCAGACGATCAAGGAATCCAGCGGAATCGCCTTCCAGTGCCCGGCGAACTACGTGATGATCGGCCGCGCGCACTCGGGTGACGAGAACGGTGGCACCACGTACTACTGCGCCCGCATCCTCATCGACGGCTACCAGGTGACGGTCAACGCCGAGCCCTGGTCCGACGCGCAGAAGGAGAGCAACTCGTCCTTCACCGCTCCCGAGGACGAGGTCATCATCGGGCGGCTGCACTCCGGCGACGAGAACGGCAACACGCAGTACCGCACCGCGTACCTGACCTACCAGGGCAGGGAGCTGAGCCTGCAGAACCAGCACACCGTCGGCCCCTACCGGGAGAGCAGCAGCTCCTCCACGGCCGGCGCCGGCGAACTCCTGGTCGGACGCTCGCACTCCGGCGACGAGAACGGCAACACCTACTACCAGTACGCCACGCTCGTCGGCTGACCGAGGCCGCCGGGGCCCGGAGACGTCCGGGGCCCGGACAGCTCCCCGAAGGCTCCCCGACACCATGACCCTGTGTCGGGGAGCTTCCTCGTCAGCGCTGCGGGCTCGCCGGAGCGGGTCGGCGGCCTGCCGACCCTTCGACCTGTTCCGACAGGAAGGAGGGCGCGGTCGGGAGGACGGCGAGGTCGCTGCGTCCGGCGCCGTTGACGATGTCCAGCCGGGTGGCGACGCCGTGCCGGTCCCCGTTCTCGCGCAGTTCGCTCAGCCGGTCCCCGCGGCCGCCCGGCTGCTCGGCCCCTTCCCGGGCCCGAAGCCCGGCTCGGTGAAGAACTTTGCAGCTGTCCAGGTCGCGGGGGCCGGTCGGTCCGGCGGGGAACAGCGGAGCGGGGACGGCGCAGCCGGACCCGGACGGTCCGGTCGTCGACGGCCTCGTAGGGGCGTCGGTGGTGTCCGGCACACCTTCAGCGACGCACTCCCGACCCTGGCCGCCATGCGGGCACAGGGCAAGCCCGCCGGGCGAATCACCGGGACCGCGGATCAGCCGGCTGGACTCCTACGCTCCCCGCGGCGGGATGCGGACGCGTTGCCACGACTGGCTGTCGCCGATGTACGTCGTCAACCGTCTGCTTCCGTCGCGCAGAAGTCAGTATTTTGCGAAACCTCATGGATATCTTGTTGCCACGTCCCGTCGCTGCTTGACTGCCCGGAGACCCGCGGGTCTTCCGGCGGCGATCGGCCCCCGGGATCCAGGTGAAGCGGGACCCGCCAACTACTAGGCCACTGGGGACATTCACGATGAGGTGGACAGGCATGCGCGCGCCGATGGCCGCGCTGGTCGCCGTCGTTCTGGCCGGACTCGCCCAACCCGCCGACGCGCTGAGCCCGCGGCGCCCCGCTCCCGCGGTGGCGCCCGCTCACGGCGTGTCCGGCGCGGACCTGGGCGGCGGGGCAGGCGCCCGCGTGCCCTTCCTGGAGTACCAGGCCGAGGACGGGCGGACCAACGGCACCGTGATCGGTCCCGACTGGGCCTACGGAACGCCGGCGGCCGAAGCCGTGGGCCGCCGGGCCGTCCGGCTGGAGAAGCCCGGACAGTACGTGGAGTTCCGCCTGAAGAAGGCCGCCGACGCGGTCAACGTCCGCTACAGCGTCCCGGACTCCGCCGACGGCCGGGGGATCGACGCCACGCTCGGCGCCTACGTCGACGGACGGTTCGCCGCCTCCCTCCCGGTGACCTCGCGCTACAGCTGGTACTACGGCCAGTACCCGTGGTCCAACGACCCCGCGGACGGCGGTCGGCGGCAGATCTACGACGACGCCCGGCTGATGTTCGGCCGCACCCTGCCGGCCGGCAGCACCGTGCGGCTCCAGATCGGCAAGGGCGACACCGCCCCCTGGTACCTCGTCGACACCGCCGACTTCGAGCAGGTCGCCGCCCCCGCGCGGCAGCCCCGGGGCGCCCTGCCGGTCACGTCCTTCGGCGCCGACCCGACCGGCAGGACCGATGCGAGCGACGCCATCCAGAAGGCCATCGACACCGCCTCCGGCACCGGGCGGACGGTGTGGATACCGCCGGGCACGTACAAGGTCACCCGGCACCTGATCGTCGACCGGGTCACCGTGCGCGGCAGCGGCCCGTGGTACAGCGTCCTGCGCGGCGACGGTGTCGGCGTCTACGGCAGGTACGCGCCCGATGTCAGCTCCGACGTCCACCTGGCCGACTTCGCGCTCTTCGGCGAGGTCGCAGAGCGCGACGACGCCGACCAGGTCAACGGCATCGGCGGCGCGCTGGCGCACTCGACCGTCGACGACCTGTGGATCCAGCACACCAAGGTCGGCGTCTGGATGGACGGCCCGTTCGACGGGCTGGCCCTGTCGCACCTGCGCGTCCTCGACCAGACCGCCGACGGCGTCAACTTCCACGACGGCGTCACCCACTCCTCGGTCACCGACAGCTACGTCCGCGGGACCGGTGACGACGGCCTGGCGATGTGGTCCGACCAGCACCCCGACACCGGCGACGTCTTCGCGCACAACACCGTCAAGAACCCCGCCCTCGCCAACAACATCGCCGTGTACGGCGGCGGCGACAACCAGGTGATCGGCAACGCGGTCTCCGACACCCTGGTCCAGGGCGGCGGCATCCACGTGGGCAACCGCTTCGGAGCCGTCCCGCTGTCCGGCACCACGACCATCGCCGGCAACCTGCTCCAGCGCACCGGGACGCTCGACCTCTTCTCGCACATCGGCGAGGGAGCCCTGTGGTTCTGGGCAGCCGACGCGCCCCTGGACGGCGACGTCGAGGTGCACGACAACGTGATCCAGGACAGTGCCTACGAGGCCGTCCAGTTCCTCGGCTCCTCGGTCGACCACGTGCACCTCGCCCGCGACACGGTGGCCCGCGCGGGCACCTTCGCCTTCCAGTTCAACGCGCCGGGGTCCGCGGAGGCCGACTCCGTGAACGCCTTCGGCCTGGGCGCCGGCGGCCGGTACGACTGCGGCTCCGGCTTCACCCTCGCCCGGGGCCACGGCGACCACGGCTGGTCCGACAGCCGCTGCGGCTACCCCGCGCCCGGACCGCTCCAGGTCAGCGGCCTGGACCAGACCCTGTCGTTCCAGACCGACGCGGTCGGCAGCACCAGCGACCCGCAGACCGTCACCCTCACCAACCCCACCGCGAGGCCCGCGCGGATCGCGTCGATCAGCATCACCGGCGTCTACACCCTCGCCGACACCTGCGGCGCCTTCCTGGCACCCGGCGCGTCCTGCACCGTCGGCATCCGCTTCGCGCCCACCCAGCGCGGCGACCGCAACGGTTCGCTGACCGTGTCCGACGGGACGTCCGCGGGCCGTTACCAGGTCCACGTCAGCGGCCGCGTGGTCAGCAGCACCGTCGGCAACCTCGCCGCCGGCCGCCCGGTCACCGCGAGCAGCTCCCACGAGGGCTTCCCCGTCGCCAACGCGGTGGACTCCGACACCAACACCTACTGGGAGAGCGAGGCGCTCACCGCCCCGCAGTCCCTCACCGTGGACCTCGGCGCCCCCGTCGCCACTTCCCGCGTCACGCTGAAGCTCAACGGCGGCTGGGGCGGACGCACCCAGCGGCTGGAGGTCCTCAGCAGCAGCGACGGTGAGCACTTCACGACCGACGTCCCCGCGGCCGACTACGTCTTCGACCCGACCGGCGACAACAACACCGTCGACATCGCGATCCCCACCGCCGAGCGCCGCTACGTCCGCGTCCAGGGCACGGCCAACAACGGAGCCCCCGGCCTCCAGATCGCGGAGTTCGAGGTCTACGCCGACTGACGCGCCTGCGGCGCGCGTTCCCGCACCGGCAGCGCCCGGCTCCCCCACCTCGGGGCGGCCGGGCGCTGCCGCTGTGCACCGGCGGTCGGCCGCCTCTGAGCGGATCTGCGCCGGGGTGCGCTCCCCGGCCCGTGCAGCCGCACACGGAACGCCCTGCGTGTCCCGGGCTCTCGCGGAGGAGTCAGGCGGTCAGGTCAGCATTTCCGGGTGGAGTTGGTGGTGTTGACGCGCAGGGCGCCGCCTGCGGTGTCGGTGCTGCTGGTCGCGCAGTAGCCGGCGACCGCCTGGAAGCCGAGGTCGTAGGAACTGCCGCTGCCGCGCTGGGCGGTGAAGTGGTCGAACGTGACGGGTCCGCCGCCGTTGGCGATCACCGCGGGGCGGTTGTCGTTCGCCGCGAAGCGCACCGAGGAGTTCACGAAGTGGATGTCGTCGGCGTTGTGAAGGTACCAGCCGTAGGAGGGGCGGGTGCCGATACTGGTCGGGTCGTAGTTGGTGACGTTGTTGGTCGGCAGGGCGGTGTTGACGGCCTGGCTGCCGCCGGGGACGGTGATGGTGACGTTGGTGAACGTCTCGTTGCTGATGTGGTTGCCGCCCGACTCGCCCCACAGGGTGGGGGTGACGCCGGGGCTGCTGCCGGTCGCGGTGATGCCGTCGTAGGTGACGTCGCTGATGTGCCCGACGCCGGGGTTGTTGCCGCAGCGCTTTCTGGTGGCGATCTTCTGGAAGATCGGCGAGTGCACGTTGGTCATGGTGATGTCGCGGTAGTGGACGTCGGAGATGTTCGCGCCGTCCATCGAGACCATGCCCAGGCCCGACTTGTTCGCGCCGTTGATCGTGATGCCCTGGAACTGGTAGTCGGTGAAGTCGCCGCAGGTCTCCGAGCCGAACATCAGCGCGTTGCAGCACCGGGCGGACAGCGTGGAGTCGGTCACCGTGACATGCCCGCTGGGCAGTTTGGCGCCGAGCGCGTAGTCGCTCTTGAAGACCAGCGCGTCGTCGTTGGCGGAGATGTTCGCGTGCGTGACGGTGACGTCGGTGGTGGAGATGATGTTCCAGCCGTCCTGGTCACTGGCGGTGTCGATGGTGAGGTGGTCGGAGACGACGTGGTCGCAGTCGTTGATCAGTGCGGCGAAGTGGCCGCCGTGCCGGATCGTGATCCCGCTGAGGGTGAGGTGGTGGCACCGGGTCAGCGAGATGATCTTGTCGGCCTCGCCGGGCCCCGGGTCCCGGGTGGCGGTGACCAGGTAGCCCATGCCGTCGATGGTTCCCGACCCGGTGAAGCCGATGTCGGTCAGGTTGTCGCCGTAGAACATGGCGTCGTGGAAGTGGCTGTGCCCGTAGTCCTGGTAGGCGTCGTACGGGTTGGGCTCGGCGTTGTCGTAGGTGTCGGCGACCGAGCCCAGGATGGTGGAGCCGGCGTCGAGGTTGATCGTCACGTTGCTCTTGAGGTGGACGGTGTTCTTCGACTTGAAGTTCCCGGCCGGGAACTCCACGATCCCGCCGCCCGCCGCGTTGGCAGCGGTGATCGCCTTCTGGATCGCGGGGCTGTCGTTGACGTGCCCGTCGCCCACGGCCCCGTAGTCCTTGACGTTGAACACGGCCGCGGCCGCGGCCGCTCGGGGAAGCGGGCTGCCGGCGTTGGCGGCGGTCGACCAGAACAGGCCGAGCAGCAACGCCATGACGACACTCACCAAGGTGCTGGTCCGATTCATGTTCCCTCAACTCGTTGCGGTCCCAGAGGGCCGGTGGGGGGGTCGGGTGGGGTGGTCGGGAACGCGGCGTCGTCGAGGCGTTCGCCGGTGCTGCCGGCCCGGCGAGGCCGCCGGCCGCGGCCGACGCAACCGGCGCCGACGGACGTCGCCGGCAGGGCTACGGCTCCCCCGGCAGCAGCAGCCGCCAGGGCCGCGGTGGTACGTGATACGTCATATCTTTCCTTCGTCGCGGGGGTGCCCCGCTGTTTGAGCGCGTGGCCGGGTCTCTCGCGTGTGCGGAACGATGGGCTGCTCGACAGGTGCGGGTGGGGGCGAGGGGGACGAGTCGCGTGAGTCGTCGCATAGGGGTGCCCTTCGCGGGGGGCTGCGGGCTGACACACGGTCACTGAGGGGGTTGCGCAACAGGTCCCCGCCGAGAAGATGGTGCACAGTGTGCTTTCGTGTTTCTTCTGAGGTCAACCCTCACGACGAAGAAACAGATTCGAACAGCCGAGAGCGGCGATGCACCGCAGGTCCACGCCCCGCGCCGGGGAACCGCCGTGTCGCGGGCGCACGAGGCCGCCTGCCGCTCGGGCATCCTCGGCGCACCCGGCGCCCATGACGCCGTCGACGCCCCCGCTGTACCGCTTGTGACACTCCGTCAGCTTCGGCCGCGGGCGTGCGAACGCGGGTCGTACCGCACTCTTGACCTAGTAAAACAAATGGATTTAATGTCCCCTCCTGCAGGCCACACCGAGGCCATGAGCCACCGCGTCGCCATCGGAGGCAAGTTGATGTCCATCGCATGCCGCGTCACCGCATGTCCCCGCACCGGCTTACGAGGCGGCCGTCGCGGCGCGGAGCCCCGCTCGTGACCCGCGGACCGACCCTGCTGGAGATGCGATCGATCACCAAGGCCTTCCCCGGCGTCAAGGCGCTGGCCGACGTCAACCTGGCCGTGCGTGAGGGAGAGATCCACGCCGTCTGCGGGGAGAACGGGGCCGGCAAGTCGACCCTGATGAAGGTCCTCAGCGGCGTCCATCCGTACGGGACCTACAGCGGTGACATCGTCTACCGGGGCGAGCCGGTGCGGTTCCACGACATCCGTGCCAGCGAACGGGCCGGGATCGTCATCATCCATCAGGAACTGGCGCTGGCACCCAACATGTCGATCACCGAGAACCTCTTCCTCGGCAACGAGCCGCGCAGGCACGGCGCGATCGACTGGAAGACCGCCCAGCGCCGGGCGCGGGAGCTGATGAAGCTGGTGGGCCTTCAGGAGGACCCGGACACGCTGATCAGGGACATCGGCGTCGGAAAGCAGCAACTCGTCGAGATCGCGCGGGCGTTCGCCAAAGAGGTACGGCTGCTGATCCTCGACGAGCCGACCGCGGCGCTCAACGAGCACGACTCCCAGCACCTGCTGGACCTGCTGCGCGGCACCCGCGAGCGGGGCATCACCTCGATCATCATCTCCCACAAGCTGAACGAGATCGAGTCGATCGCCGACACCATCACCATCCTGCGGGACGGCCGCACCATCGAGAGCCTCGATGTCGAGGCGGACGGCGTCAACGAGGACCGCATCGTGCGCGGGATGGTCGGCCGCGAGCTGAGCAGCCGCTTCCCGGAACGCACGCCCGACATCGGCGAGGTGTTCTTCGAGGTCCGCGACTGGACGGTACGGCACCCGGCGTCGGACGAGCGGCTGGTCTGCAAGGGATCGAGCTTCCACGTCCGGCGGGGCGAGATCGTCGGCCTCGCCGGTCTGATGGGCGCGGGCAGGACCGAACTCGCGATGAGCCTGTTCGGCCGCTCCTACGGCACCTACGTGTCGGGGGCCGTCCTCGTCAAGGGCGAGGAGGTCGAGCTGAAGTCGGTGGCGGACGCCATCGCGCACGGCCTCGCCTACGTCAGTGAGGACCGCAAGTCGATCGGCCTGAACCTGCTGGACGACGTCAAGACCTCGATCGTGGCGGCCAAGCCGTCCAAGATCGCCACGCGAGGCGTCGTCGACGGGGTGCGCGAGTACCAGGTCGCCGAGGAGTACCGCGGCAGCCTGAAGATCAAGACCCCCAGCGTCGACGAGGGCGTGGTGAAGCTCTCCGGCGGCAACCAGCAGAAGGTCGTCCTGGCGAAGTGGATGTTCACCGACCCGGACCTGCTGATCCTGGACGAGCCGACCCGCGGCATCGATGTGGGCGCCAAGTACGAGATCTACGGGATCATCCAGCGGCTCGTCAGCCAGCACAAGGGCGCGGTGGTCATCTCCTCGGAGCTGCCCGAGCTCATCGGCCTGTGCGACCGCATCTACACGGTGTTCGAAGGCACGATCACCGGTGAGGTGGCGCGCCGTGACGCCGATCCGGAACTCCTGATGAAGCAGATGACCGCGACGAAGAAGAGCCCGACCTCATGAGCCGATTCACAGACCTCCGGAAGAGCCTCTTCGGGGGCACGACCTCCAACGCCCGCCAGTTCGGCATGATCACCACCTTGGTGGCGATCGTCGTGCTGTTCCAGATATGGACCGACGGCCTCACCCTCTCCTCCGGCAACCTGATAGCCGTCGTCAGCCAGTACTCGTACATCCTGATCCTGGCCATCGGGATGCTGATGGTGATCGTCGCCGGGCACATCGACCTCTCGGTCGGCTCGGTGGCGGCGTTCACCGGAATCGTGGTCGCCAAGGCGATGCAGGAGCACTCGCTCGCCTGGCCGGTGGGCATCCTGCTCGGCCTGCTCGTCGGTGCGGCGATCGGGGCCTGGCAGGGTTTCTGGGTCGCCTACGTGGGGGTTCCCGCGTTCATCGTGACCCTTGCCGGGATGATGCTGTTCCGCGGGGGCAACCAGTACATCGGCAACGCCGACACCGTCCCGGTCCCCGAGGGCTTCCGCAAGATCGGCGCCGGCTTCCTGCCCGAGGTGGGACCCGACACCGGGTACAACAACCTGACGCTCCTGCTCGGCGTGGCCGCCTGCGCGGGGGTGCTCTGGCGGGAGTGGAGAGCACGCCGGACCCGGCGGGAGATGGACGCCGACATGGCGCCGGTGTGGATCACCGCGCTGCGCCTGGTGGTGATGATCGGGATCGTCGTCTTCACGACGCTGCGCTTCGCGGGCGGCCGGGTGGGCACCAGCGTGCCGATCTCCGGCATCATCCTGATCGTCCTGGTGCTGGGCTACTCCTTCTACACCCGCAATACCGTGGGCGGCCGGCGCATCTACGCGGTCGGCGGCAACGCCCGCGCGGCCGAACTGTCGGGCGTCAAGCTCAAGCGGGTCAACTTCTTCGTCATGATGAACATGTCCGTTCTGGCCGCCCTGGCCGGCATGATCTTCGTCGCCCGCTCCGCGGCCTCCGGGCCGCAGGACGGTCTGAGCTGGGAACTCGACGCCATCGCGGCCGTCTTCATCGGCGGCGCGGCCGTCTCGGGCGGACTCGGCACGGTCAGCGGCTCGATCGTCGGCGGTCTCGTCATGGCCCTGCTCAACAACGGCCTGCAACTGGAGGGCGTCGGCTCCGACATGGTCCAGATCATCAAGGGCCTGGTCCTCCTCCTCGCGGTCGCGTTCGACGTCTACAGCAAGAGCCAGGGGCGCTTCTCGGTCATCGCGGCACTGATGCGGCCCTTCCGGCAGGGCGAGCGAGGCGACCCGGTCGAGGAGTCCTTCGCGACGTCCGATCCCGGCAAGGCTCCGGTCGCTCGCTGAGCGCCCGCCGCCGAAGGCGGCGGGACCTGCCGGCTCCCACCTTTTCCCCGACCATCGGCAAGAAGGGCACCTTCACCATGCGCAGATTCATTCCACGGGCCATCGCCGCGATCGGCGCCGTCGCGCTGCTCACCGTCGGCACGGCCTGCTCCAACGACCGCGAGGGGTCCGGCAGCGACTCCGGTGGCAACGCCAAGGGCTTCGCCAAGGACGCACTGGTCGGGGTCGCCCTGCCGGCCAAGACCTCGGAGAACTGGGTCCTGGCAGGTGACCTCTTCACCCACGACCTGAAGACCGCCGGCTTCAAGGCCGACGTGGCGTACGCGGGCGCCTCGACCACTGTCGCCGACCAGCAGGAGCAGATCTCCTCCATGGTCACCAAGGGCGCCAAGGTGATCGTGATCGGGGCGACCGACGCCTCGCAGCTGTCCACGCAGGTGGCGCAGGCCAAGCAGGCCGGCGCGACCGTCATCGCCTACGACCGGCTGATCACCAACACCCCGGATCTCGACTACTACATCGCCTTCGACAACTACAAGGTCGGCCGGTTGCAGGGCCAGGCCCTGCTGGACGGCATGAAGACGAAGAAGCCCCAAGGGCCGTGGACGATCGAGCTGTTCTCCGGCTCGCCGGACGACAACAACTCCAAAGTGTTCTTCGGCGGCGCCATGAGCGTGCTCCAGCCTCTCATCGACAAGGGTGACATCGTTATCGGCTCCGGTCAGAAGGACATCAAGCAGACCGCGATCCAGGGGTGGAAGGCAGAGAACGCGCAGCAGCGCATGGACTCGCTGCTGACGTCGACCTACACCGGCGGGAAGACGCTGGACGGCGTGCTGTCCCCGAACGACACCCTCGCCCGCGCGATCATCACCTCGGTGAAGAGCGCCGGCAAGCCGGTCCCGATCGTCACCGGTCAGGACTCCGAGGTCGAGTCGGTCAAGTCGATCATGGCCGGGGAGCAGTACTCGACCATCAACAAGGACACCCGCAAGCTCGTCGCGCAGACGGTGGAGATGGTCAAGGCCCTGCAGAAGGGCGGGAAACCGCAGATCAACGACACCAGGTCGTACAACAACGGCGTCAAGGTCGTCCCGTCCTACCTCCTCCCGCCGGTCATCGTGACCAAGGAGAACGCCGCCGAGGCCTACGCCAGCGACCCCAAGCTGGCGCCGCTCACCAAGTAGCTCCGGGGAGAGACCCGGCCGCCGCCCCCAAGAGCCTTCCGCCACTCCCCGAGACGCCTCCGGACCTCTCGGGGAGTCGTGCGTGCGCCCTTTCCGGCAGGCGCGGGGAAGGATCGGCCGCCGGTGCCGCTGCGAGAAGCTGATGTATGTTTGCCGGGAACCACGAGGAAGGACCGCGCGTGCGGCAGGCAGGGGCCAATCTCCCGAGAGTCGGACGGTACAACCGGGCGGTGGTCCTGGATCAGATCCAACTGGCGGACGGCATCAGCCGGGTGGAGATCGCCCAGTACACCGGCCTCACCCCGCAGACGGTCTCCGGGATCGTGCGCCGCCTTCTCAACGAGGGGATCGTCCGGGAGGACGGTGCCAGCCGGGTCGCCGGCGGGGGCAAGCCCCGTACCACCCTGCGGATCAACGGGGAAGCGGGCTGCGCCGTCGGCCTGCACTTCGACCCGGTCGAACTCACCTGTGCCGTGGTCGACCTGCTGGGCCGGCCGCTGGTCGTCAAGAAGCGCTCCTCGCTCGCCGGCACCGACCCGTCCCACGTCGTGAAGGCGATGGCCGACGTGGTCGACGAGGCGCTGGACGAAGCCGGGGTCCCGCGCGGCAGGGTCCTGGGGCTGGGCCTCGCCGCTCCGGGGCCGATAGACCAGGAACTCGGCATGATCGTCGCCCCGCCACAGCTCGCGCACTGGTCCCGGGTGCCGCTGCAGAGGATGCTCAGCGACGCCACGGGCCTGCCGGTGACGCTGGACAACGACGCCACCGCGGCCGCCGTCGGCGAGCGCTGGTCCGGCGTGGGCCGCGGGGTGGCGAACTTCGCCTACTTCTTCTTCGGCACCGGTATCGGCGGCGGTCTCATCCTCAACCACCAGGTCTACCGGGGTGGTTCGCTCAACGCGGGCGAGTTCGGGCACTCCAGCGTGCTGCCCGACGGGCCGGAGTGCTACTGCGGCAACCGGGGCTGCCTCGAACTGCTCGTCAACCCCTCCGCGATCGTCGCCGAGGTGCACCAGCGGCTCGCCGCGGGACCCCGCGGCGGCGGCATGCTGGCGAACGCGTTCGCCCGCGACCCCGGCTCGGTGGACCACCCGGCCGTCCGCCTGGCCGCCGGGGCCGGGGACCCGGTCGCCGCCGAGGTCGTCGACAGGGCCGCCGAGCACGTCGCGTCGGTCGCCGTCAGTATCGCCAACTTCATCGACGTCGACCTCATCGTGCTCGGGGGCCACGGGATCCAGCACGTGGAGGAGCGATACGTCAGGACCGTCGCGTCGGCGTTGGCGGCCCGGCCGCTGTCCCGCCACATCAGGGTCGTCGACGTCGTCCCCTCGGCGCTGGGAACCGACGCCGCCGTGGTGGG
Source organism: Actinacidiphila polyblastidii (assembly GCF_036353415.1). Classification (NCBI taxonomy): domain Bacteria; kingdom Bacillati; phylum Actinomycetota; class Actinomycetes; order Kitasatosporales; family Streptomycetaceae; genus Actinacidiphila; species Actinacidiphila polyblastidii. The sequence goes on along the minus strand of NZ_JAZEWV010000009.1, from coordinate 11,912 downwards.
CGGCGCGGCGCTCGTCCTGCACGCCACCTACTCCCCCCAGTTGTCGGAGCTTCTCGCGCACTGACCGCGCCGCCCGCGCCGCCCGCCGGCCGGCGGTCCGCGAGGGGCGGGGCGGGCGGCGCGGGCCCCGGAGCGGCTCGCCCCGCGGGCAGCGGTCGAGCTGCCGCCATCCCGTATTTCTACATCCTGTAATAGTGTGCGGAGGGTCCGCCGTTCGCCGCGGGTCCAGACTGCGGCGCTGCGTAAGCAGGCCGGCGCTCGCTGCGACCCGCAGGTCCGCTTCCGTCGCGTCGCCACCGCGGCCCAACCCGCACCCCCACAGGAGTCCTCGTGCCCCTCACTTCGCCGTACCTCGCCCCCTCCGACTCCTGGAGCGACGCACGTCTCCTCCAGGCCCTGGAGGAGGTCGTGGCGCGCGAACTCGACCGGCACCTCGGGGCGGCCAAGGAGTGGATGCCGCACGAGTACGTACCCTGGAGCGACGGCCGCAACTTCGACGGTGTGCTCGGCGGTGAGGCGTGGGCGCCGGAGCAGTCCAAGGTCTCCGAGGTCGGCCGGATCTCGCTGGTGGTGAACCTGCTGACCGAGGACAACCTGCCGAGCTACCACCACGAGATCGCCACCCTCTTCGGCCGCGACGGCGCCTGGGGGACGTGGGTGCACCGCTGGACCGCCGAGGAGGGCCGGCACGCGATCGTGATGCGGGACTACCTGCTGGCCAGCCGGGCGGTCGATCCGTGCGAGCTGGAGCGGTTCCGGATGCAGCACATGTCGGAGGGGTTCGAGCACGACCACCGGCACAGCATGCTGCACTCGGTGGCGTACGTGGCGTTCCAGGAGCTGGCCACCCGGGTGTCGCACCGCAACACCGGCCGCGAGTCCGGTGATCCGGTGTGCGAGCGGATGCTCGCCAGGATCGCCACCGACGAGAACCTGCACATGGTCTTCTACCGGAATCTGCTGGCCGCGGCGCTGGAGCTGGCCCCGGACCTGGCGCTCGTCGCCATCCGCGACGTCGTGGTGGGCTTCCGGATGCCGGGGCACGGGATGCCCGGGTTCGAGCGGGCGGCGGCCCGGATGGCCATCGGGGGGATCTACAACCTGCGGGTCCACCACGACGACGTGCTGCTGCCGGTGCTGCGCCATCTCAAGGTGCCGGACCGCGGCGGGCTCGGCCCCGAAGGGCTGCGCGCGCAGGAGGAGCTGGGGCTGTTCATCAGCGGGCTCAACGAGCAGGCGGTGCGCTTCGACGAACGGCGCGCCGCCCTGCTCACCCGCCGCCAGGCCCGCGCCTGACGCCGAGGCGGCAGACGGTCGGCCGTCCGCATGACGGGGCCGGGGCCGCCGGCCGGGCGGGCCCGGCGGCCCGGCGGGTCAGCCGACGACGGCGACCGGGCCGTCCCAGGCGTCGCGGTCCACCGTGAGGGTGTACCCCTGGCGGGTTTCCCTGCTGTCGACCGTGTACTGGTGGCCCCGACTGTGGTCGGTGTACAGGCCGGCGGCCCACGGCCAGTCCGTGGTCGTGCTGGCCTTGCCGTCGTACAGGGCGTACCAGAGGTTGCCGGGCAGGTCCGTCCTGTTCGTCGCGGTCGCGACCGCCTTGGCGCTGGACGTCGCGAAGCCGTAGTAGCCGGCCCGGAACGTCCTGGCACGCAGCGCCTTGGTGAAGGACCGCACGTACGTCAGCACGGCGTTGTTGCACGACGTGTTCGTGAGGGCGTACGGCTCCATGTCGAGGTAGATCGCGGAGCCGGCCTTCATCCCGAGCGCCGCGGCGCTGGCGACCGCGTCGTTGCCGTCACCGGTGCCGAGCGCGGCAGCCGTGGCCGCGGTGATCTTCTCCTTGCTGGAGCCGGTCTGGCACGGCGGCTGGGCGCCGACGTAGATCGGGATGAGCTTCCACCCCGACGCGCTGACCGACCTCACCCAGGACGCGGTGAGGTTGGCCTGCGTGCAGCCCCGGTTCCTGCCGCCGACGTAGACGGCGGCGCCGCCGTAGTAGCCGTCGCCCTTCCACGCCTTCATCGCCGAGAGCGACGGGGCCGAGCAGGCGTCGAAGGCCCGCCCGGTGAACGTCTTCTGCGCGGGCCAGGTGGTCGCGGCCATCGACGTCTGCGCCATGATCACACCCGCTGCCACGACGGCCGCTCCCGCCGTGCTCCAGGCGATGTAGCGGCCCTTTCTGGACAATCTGTGCTGGGACAATCCCCACCCTCACTCGTTCGATCAGCGGCTTCTCCCCGCTGACGCTCACGCAGGCCCGGCCGAGCCGACAGCAGATCGTACGGGTCGCCGGGCGCTCCACCGGCATCCGGGGCCGCCGCACGAACCGCGGCGCCGAGGGCGCCCGGCCCGTGACAGCGGTCAGCGCGCGTCGGCCGCTGTCATCTCGCGACGTTCCGGCCTGCGCGCCGGGACGGCCGTGCCGACCGCACCGGCCGCGTACGCCCGCAACTGCTCGTACGCCCCGATGTGTGCCGCGTAGAGCGCGGCGAGCCGTCCGTCGTTGTGGATGTTCACCGGGTACTGCTTGGCCACCGGGTTGAAGCCGGAACTCCGGGCGGCGTCACGGTGCCAGGCGGCGGTGCGCTGCCACTCCGGGCGGTCCTGCGGGGACCAGTCCATCGCCTCCGGCACGAAGGGGATGCCGGTGCGCCGGCAGTAGTCGCGCACCACGGCTTCGGGGGCGGTGATCAGGTTCTCGGCCTCGACGACCACCGGGAGGTCGCCGAAGGGCGGCCGGACGGTCTCGAAGAGGTCGAGCAGATGGCCGTAGCCGATCTCGTCGCAGGTCACCTCGTTCTTCATCGCGTAGTGGGAGGCGATCGTCTGCTCGGGGTGGCGCAGCAGGAAGGTGTGCGTCCCGAGGTAGGGGAAGCCGGGGTCGTCCAGCAGGTCATAGCGGGCGTCGGTCACCTCCTTGACGAAGACCCCCGTCTCCCGTGCCTTCTCGCGGAGGAGGTCGGTCACGTCCGCCGAGTGGTGGAGACGTACGCCGTCGATCGTGGTGTGGCCCTCGGCGACGATGCTGGAGAAGGGTTCGTGCACCACGAGGAAGTCGCCGCGTTCGGCCATCATGCGCAGGAAGGCGGTCGACAGGGCGCGGGGGGTGCTCCACATGAACAGGATCGGGTGCGGCATGGCAGGGCTCCTTGTGCTGGAGGGGACCGGGGGTGCGACAGAGCGCGGGGGGGTGTGGAGGGGTGCGGGGCAGGGGCGGTCAGACGGCGGCCGGCGCGGGCGCCGGGACCGCCGCGCCGAGCACGGCTCCCGCCACGGCTGCCGACCGGACCGGCCGCATCAGGTCGTGGTGGCCGCAGTCGAGGACGGTCTCGGTGATCCGGCCGGTCGCGAAGGGCGCCCACCGGTCCGTGCCGGTCGTGCCGGCGGGGGCGGTGCGGGCAGCGGTCACCACGACCAGGTCGCCGTGGAACAGGCGCGGCGTGTGGGCGCGTTGCGCCCGCCGTGCGAGGTCGGCGTGGTCGCGCATCGCGGCGAGCATGGGCGCCCCGACCACCTGGACCGCCTCCTGCTCGGCGCAGTCGCCGGGTGACCGGGAGGTCCCGAGCAGCCCGTCGAGTGCGGCCTCCTCCGGTCCGGGGTCCCGCAGGTCCGCCGCCGCGCCGGGATAGGCGTCCAGCAGCGCCAGCGTCTCGACCCGTTCGCCCGCCTCCTGGAGGCGGACCGCCAGCTCGTGCGCGACCACGCCGCCGAAGGACCAGCCGGCCAGCAGGTAGGGGCCCTCGGGCCGGACGGCGCGGATCTCCCGCAGGTACGCCTCGGCGGCTTCGGTGACGCTGTGCGGCGGCTGCGCGTCATCCGCGAGGCCCGGGGCCTGGAGCCCGTAGAGCGGCCGGTCCGCGGGCAGATGACGGACGAGCGCGGCGTAGGACCAGCTCAGTCCGCCCGCGGGGGGGAGGCAGAACAGCGGCGGCAGGCCGCCGGTGGGCTTGAGCGGGAGCAGCCGCCCGAAGCCGTCGGGGCCTGCCGTCCGCTCCGGCAGGGCCGCGGCGATCCCGGCGGCGGTCGGCGTGGCGAAGAGGGCACGGACGGGCACCGGGGTGCCGAGGGCCTCCGTGAGGCGGGCCACGAGCGTGACGGCGAGCAGCGAGTTGCCGCCGAGGTCGAAGAAGGAGTCGGTGGCGGCGACATCGGGCAGCCCGAGCACCTCGGCGAACACCGCACATGTCCTTTCCTCCCGGGCGGTGCGCGGCCGGCCCGGCGCTGCCCGCCCGGCGAAGTCGGGCGCGGGCAGCGCCCGCCGGTCCACCTTGCCGTTGCGGGTGAGCGGCAGTGCGTCGAGCACCACGACCGCCGCCGGGACCGTCCGGGCGGGAAGCAGGCCGGCGCACCACTCCCGCAGCGACGCGGGCTCCGCGCCGGCCGGACCGGGGACGGCGTAGCCGACGAGGTGGCGGGCGCCGGACGGGGAGGTGTGGAGGGCGGCCGCCGCCTGGTGGACGTCGGGGTGGCGGCGCAGGGCGTGTTCGACCTCGCCGAGTTCGACGCGGACGCCGTGCAGTTGGACCTGGTCGTCGGCGCGGCCGAGGAACCGCAGTGCGCCGTCGGCGCCGCGGCGGACGAGGTCGCCGGTGCGGTACATCCGGGTGCCGGGATCGTACGGGCAGGCCACGAAGGCGGCGGCGGTGCGGCCGGGGCGGCCGAGGTAGCCCCGGGCGAGTCCGGCGCCGGCCAGGTAGAGCTCGCCGGTCACCCCCGGGGGCACCGGCCGCAGCCGGGCGTCCAGGACGTACGCCGCGGTGCCGTCCAGGGGGCTGCCGATCGGCAGCGAGGGCGTGTCCCGCGCGCCGTCCTCGGGAAGGACCCGGTGGTAGGTCGCGACGACCGTGGCCTCCGTGGGGCCGTAGCCGTTGAACATCCGCCGCCCGTGGGCCCATACGGCGAGCGCCGGGCTCCCGGCCTCACCGCCGATGGTCAGCGTCCGCAGCGCGGGCAGGCTCCGGGCCGCCCGCGCGGGCAGCGCCCCGAGGAGGGCGGGCGGCACGAAGGCGTGGGTGATCTCCTCCTCGGCGAGCAGCCGCACCAGGTCGGGTCCGACGGGGCCGGCGGGGGGGACCACCAGGGTCGCGCCCGAGAGCAGCGCCCGGAACACCTCGCCGGTCGCCGCGTCGAAGCCCGGTGAGGCGAGGTGCAGCACCCGGCTGCCGGGACCGACGTCCAGGACGCGGATCTGACGGCGCACCAGGTGGGTGATGCCTTGGTGGGTGACCATGACGCCCTTGGGCCGCCCGGTCGACCCCGAGGTGTGGAGGACGTAGGCGGGGTGGTCGGGGAGCGGCCGGACGCCGGCGGGTCGCGGGCCCGGGGAGCGGGAGGACAGCAGTTCACGGATGCCCGGGGCGTCGAGCAGCAGAGCGGTGGCGGCCGCCTCCGGGGGGAGGTGGGCGGCGCCGGCGCGGGTGGTGACCACCACGGCCGGGCGGGCCTCGTCCAGCAGCCGGGCGACGCGCTCGGCGGGCTGCCCGCTGTCGAGCGGGAGATAGGCCGCCCCGGTCTTGGTGGTGGCGAGCATCGCCACCACCATCGCGCCGGAGCGGGGCAGCGCCAGCGCGACCACGCGCTCGGGGCCCGCTCCCCGCCCGGCGAGCAGGGCGGCGAGACGGTCGCTGCGGTCGTCGAGTCCGGCGTACGTGAGCCGCTCGTCCCCGGCGGCGAGTGCGACGGCCTGCGGGGTGCGGCGGGCCTGGGCGGTGAACAGCTCGGGCAGGGTGGCGGGCGCCAGGTCCTGCGCCGGGGTGACGGGGGCGGTGAGGGTCCGGCGCTCCTGCGGCGACAGGAGGTCGATGCGGTGGTCGGGGTCGGCCGCCGCCGCTGCGAGCACCCGCAGGAGCCGGTCCACGACGTCGGCGGCCTGCTCGGGGCCGAGCACGTCGGCGGCGCTCTGCAGACGGCCTTCGATCCCCGCTTCGGCGCCGTCGGCCCCGAAGCGCTCGGCGAGGTTGAGGCCGAGGTCGAAGCGGGCCGTGCGGGCCTCCAGGGGTTCGGCGCTCACGTCCAGCCCCTGGAGGGCGAACTCCCCGGCGCCCGCGGCGCCGAAGGCGAGGATCACCTGGAAGAACGGGTGCCGGGCCGCCGACCGGTCGGGGCGCAGGGCGTCCACCACCCGGTCGAACGGGATGTCCTGGTGGGCGAACCCGGCCAGGTCGGTCTCGCGCACCCGGGCCAGCAGTTCACGGAAGGTGGGGGTGCCGGAGACGTCGGTGCGCAGCGTCACCATGTTGACGAACATGCCGACGAGGCCGTCGGGCGCCCCGTCGGGCCGTCCCGCCACGGGCGTGCCGACGGGGATGTCGCCGCCGGCTCCCAGTCCGGCGAGGACGGCCGCGAAGGCCGCGTGCACCACCATGAAGACGGTGGCGCCCTCGGCGCGGGCGAGTCGCCGCAGGCCGTGGTGGAGCCGCGCGCCGATCCGTACCTCCACCCCGGCTCCCGCCGCGCCGGCCCGGGTGCGGCGGTCGCCGCCGAGAGCGGTGTCCAGGGTGAGGCGTTCCGGCAGGCCGGCCAGTTGCCGCCTCCAGTAGTCCAGTTGGCGGGCGGACAGGCTCGCGGGGTCGTCCTCCGAGCCCAGGACGTCGCGCTGCCAGAGTGTGTAGTCGGCGTACTGGACCGGCAGCGGGGGCAGGGCGGGGCCGTGCCCGCCCAGCCGCGCCCGGTAGGCGGCGGCGAGGTCGGAGAGCAGCGCGTCCATCGACAGGCCGTCGGCGGCGATGTGGTGCACGACCAGCAGCAGGACGTGCTCGTCGGGGGCGAGGCTCAGCAGTTCCGCGCGCAGCGGCACCTCCCGCCGGACGTCGAACGGCCGGCCCGCCGCCTCGGCGAGCCGCGCGGACAGCTCGTCGGGGGCGACGTCGCGCAGCGTGAGGACCGGGGTGGTGCCGTCGGGCGGCAGGATGTGCTGGCGGGGGGCGCCGTCCACGTCGGGGAAGACGGTGCGCAGAGTCTCGTGGCGGGCGGCGAGGTCCCGCAGCGCGGCGGCGAGGGCCGCGGTGTCGGGTGCGCCGCGCAGCCGGAAGGCGAACGGCATGCCGTACAGGGCGCTCGGGCCCTCCAGCCGCTCCAGGAACCACAGGCGGCGCTGCGCGGGCGACAGGGGCAGTGCGGCGGGCCGCACCACACTGAGCAGCGGCGGCAGCGCGGGGGCGGTCCGGGCGGCCGCGACGCGCTCGGCGAGCAGCGCGGGTGTCGGCGCCTCGAAGACGGCCCGCAGCGGGAGGTCGACGCCCAGTGCGGTACGGACGCGGGCGACCAGCCGGATCGCCGACAGCGAGGTGCCGCCGTTTTCGAAGAACGAGTCGTCAGGACCCGCGTCCTGCGCGGCGAGCACGTCGGCGACGATCCGGCACAGCTGGGCCTCCAGTTCCGTCCCCGGCGCCCGCGCGGGCAGGGCGGGTTCGGCCCGGACCATGCCGGGCAGGGCCCGGCGGTCGAGTTTGCCGCTCGGGGTGAGCGGCAGCCGCTCCACGGCCGCCATCGACGCGGGAACCATGTGCGCGGGCAGCACCGCGGCGGCGAACTCGCGTACGGCGGCGAGGTCCAGCGCGGACGTCGCGGACGCGTCGCCCGGAGCGCCGCCCCCGGGCCCGTCGGCCGCGGGACCGGCCGCCGCCGGCACCAGGCAGGCCACCAGGTGCTTGTCGCCGGAGGCGTCCTCCTGGACGGCGACGGCGGCACGCAGCACTGCGGGGTGGCGTTCGAGGACCGCCTCGACCTCGCCGATCTCGATGCGGAAGCCGCGGATCTTGACCTGGCCGTCGGCGCGGCCGAGGAACTCCAGCGCGCCGCCGGGGGTGCGGCGGACCAGGTCGCCGGTGCGGTACATGCGGGCGCCGGGGTCGAAGGGGCTGGCCACGAAGCGCTCGGCGGTCAGTCCTGGGCGGCCGCCGTAGCCGCGGGCCAGGCCGGTGCCGGCCGCGTACAGCTCGCCCGGGGTGCCTGGGAGCACCGGGCGCAGGGCGCTGTCGAGCACGTACAGGCGGGTGTTGAGGGTGGGGCCGCCGATGAGGACGGCCGCCGGGGGGGCTTCGAAGTTCCAGCCGGTGACCTGCACGGTGGTCTCGGTGGGCCCGTACATGTTGGCCAGCGGGAGGGAGAAGAGGTCGAAGAACCGCCGGGCGAGGGAGAGCGGGAACTCCTCGCCGCCGCAGATGACCCGGCGCAGGCTGCCGCAGTCGGCCGGGACCGCCTCCGCGAGGAAGGCCCCGAGCATGGACGGGACGAAGTGGACGACGGTGACGCGTTCCCCGCGGATGAGACGGCCGAGGTAGCGGGGGTCCATGTGCCCGTGCGGCACGGCCACGACGAGGGCGGCGCCGTACAGCAGGGTCCAGAAGACCTCCCACACGGAGACGTCGAAGGCGTAGGACGTCTTGTGCATCACGCGGTCGTCACCGGTGAGGGGGAAGTCCTCCTGCATCCACGCCACGGTGTTGACCACGCCCTCGTGGGTGATCTGCACACCCTTGGGGCGGCCGGTCGACCCGGAGGTGTGGATGACGTAGGCGAGGTGGCCGGGCAGCAGCGGGACGGTGCGCTCGTCGTCGGTGAGGTCGTGGGCGGGGAGGACGGCCAGCGCCCGGACGGTCGCGGGGTCGTCGAGGACGACGGCGGCGGGGCCCGCGCCGGGCAGCGGGCCGCCTGCGGCGGTGGTGACCGCCAGTACCGGCCGGGTGTCGCCGATCATCGTCGCGACCCGCTCGGCGGGATAGGCGGTGTCGACCGGGAGGTAGGCCGCGCCGGTCTTGACGACGGCCATCAGGGCCACGACCGCGTCCGCCGAACGCGGCACGGCGAGGGCGACGACCGTCTCCGGCCCGGCGCCGCGGGCGGCGAGCAGCCGGGCGAGCCGGTTGGCCCGGGCGTTCAGGTCGGCGTAGCTGAGTGCGGTGCCCTCGAAGACCGCGGCGACGGCGTCCGGGGCGCGGCGGACGCGTTCTTCGAAGACGGCGGGCAGGGTGGGGCCGGGCAAGGGGGCGGCGGTGTCGTTCCACCGGGCGAGGTCGTCGTGCTCGGCGCGGGAGAGCAGGTCGACCGCGGACACCGGGGCGTGGGGTGCCGCGGTGAACGCGCTGAGGGCACGGGCGAGCCGGGCAGCCAGCGCCTCGGCCTCCTGCGGTGTGAACAGGTCCGGGCGGTGGGTGAGTTGGAGGGTGAGTCCGTCGTGGCCGCCGGGCAGCGAGGAGGGCAGGACGGCCAGGGACACCGCGTAGTGGGTCGCGTCGTGGTGGGTGGAGCCGGTCACGGCGAGCCCGCCGGGCAGCGATCCGCCCGTGACGGCGTCGAGCGGGTAGTTCTCGAAGACGGTCATGGTGTCGAAGAGGACACCGAGGCCGGCGTCGCGCTGGATGTCGGCGAGACTCGCGTGCTGGTGGTCCAGCAGCCGGATCTGTTCCTGCTGGACCCGGCCGAGCAGGGCGGCGACGGACTCGTGGGGGTCGAGCCTGACCCGTACCGGCAGGGTGTTGATGAACAGACCCACCATCCGCTCCACACCGGGCAGTTCGGCGGGCCGGCCGGACACCGTGCCGCCGAAGACGACGTCGTGGCGCTGGGTGAGCCGGCTGAGCAGCAGTGCCCACGCCGCCTGGACGACGGTGTTCTGAGTGACCCCGCAGGATCGGGCGAGGGCGTCGAGAGCGGCGGTGTGCTCGGCGCCGAGTTCGTGGCGGACCCGGCCCGGCGCGGTGTCCGGCGGGCCGGCGGGCGTGGGGGCGAGCCGGGTGGGCCCGTCGAGTCCGCGCAGGGATTCGGCCCATGCCTCCCGGGTGGCGGCGCCGTCCTGCCGGCTGAGCCGGCGCAGGTAGTCGCGGTACGGGGTGACCGCGGGCAGTCCCGCGAGGTCCCCCCCGCGCTCGTAGAGGGCGAACAGCTCGCCGAGCACGATGGGCAGTGACCAGCCGTCGAGGACGATGTGGTGGTGGGTGAGCACCAGCCGGTTGCGGTCGTCGGCGAGGCGGACCAGCACCACCCGCAGCAGCGGCGGGTGTTCCGGGTCGAAGCGGGTGGTGCGTTCGAGGTCCGCGACCCGGTCGGCGGCGGCGTGCGCGGCCTCGGGGTCCAGGCCGCGCAGGTCGACGGCACGCCAGGGCGACGGGACCCGGGTGCGGATGACCTGGACGGGGTCGGCGTCCGCGGGCTGGCGGAACTCGGCCCGCAGGTTGGGGTGTCGGCGCAGCAGCGCGTGCGCCGCGGCCTCCATCGCCGAGGCGTCGAGCGGTCCTTCCAGGTCCAGGGTGAGCTGGGCGACGTACGGGTCGTCGGCCCGCTGGTCCAGCAGCGCGTGGTAGAGCAGTCCCTGCTGGAGCGGCGAGAGCGGGAGGATGTCGTCGAGGGCGCCTTCCGCCTCGAAGGCGGTGATCCGCTCCTCGCCGAGCGCGACCAGCGGCAGGTCCGAGGGGGTCCGCCCGGCGTGGGCGGTGTACGTGTCGGGGTCGGCGAGTGCGGTGAGGGCCCGCGTCCACACCTCGGCCAGGGCGGTCACCTCAGCCGTGTCGAGGAGGGCGGAGGCCCATACCCAGGTGGCCTCCAACGCAAGTGCGCCGTCGGGGAGTTCGCGGGTCTCCGCGATGATCTCCAGCGCGTGGCCGAGCGGCATGTCCAGGTCCGCGCCGAGGGGGCGGGGGCCGACGTCCGCGCCGCCGGGGCCGGTGCGTCCGAGGTAGGTGAAGCCGATCTGCGGGCGGGGCAGAGCGGCGAGGGCCGGCGCGGTGTCCGGGTTCAGCCGACGCAGGAGGCCGAACCCCGCGCCGTTCTCGGGGAGGGCCCGCAGCTGTTCCTTGGTCCGCTTGAGCAGCCGCGCTCCTTCGGCGCCGCCCGCGCCCGCGGCGGGCCAGTCGGTGCCACCGGGGGTCAGCGCCACCGGGTAGGTCGTGGTGAACCAGCCGACGGTCCGGGAGAGGTCCGCGCCGGGCACCAGCCCCTCCTCCCTGCCGTGCCCCTCGACGTCCACCAGCACCGGGACGGCCGTCGGCCCCGAACCGCCGCGGTGGACGCGCAGTTGGGCGACGGAGGCGGCGAGCGCCGTCAGCAGCGCCTCCGGCACCCCGGTGCGGAAAGCCACCGGAAGGGCCGTGACCAGCCGCTTCGTCACGTCCGCGGGGAGGACGGTGCGCAGGGTCCCGGCGGAGCGCAGGGTGTCACGGGCGGCATCGAACGGCACCCGGCCCAGAAGTGGTTCGTCGACACCGTCCAGCATCTCCCGCCAGAGGGCGGCCTGTTCGGTGCGCGCCCGCGCCGCGTCCGCGAGCCCGAGCGCCCACTGCCGGAAGGAGGTCGGAACGGGAGCCAGTTCGGGGGCGTGTCCGCCGCGGGCCGCGTCGAGGGCCGCGTGCAGGTCGGGAAGCAGGATCCGCCAGGACACCGTGTCGACCACCAGGTGGTGCGCGACCAGCAGGAGCCTGCCCTCGGCCGGTCCGGCGTCGAACCAGACGGCGTGGAGCACCGCGCCCGCGAAGGGGTCGAGGCGCAGTCGGGCGGCCTCGCCCTCACGGGCGACGGTGGCGGCGAGTTCCGCGCCCGCCATCCCGGCGACCGGGACTCGGTGGACCTCTGCGCCCCGACCGTCGCCGGGGGTGATCCCGCTGTGCCAGGTGCCGTCGGCCCCCGACAGGCGGGTGCGCAGGGCGTCGTGGCGGTCGAGGAGGGCACCGACGGCGGTCCGGACGTGCTCGGCGCGCAGGCCGCCGGGGGTGACGACGACCGCCGACTGGTTGAACCCGGCGACCGGGCCGCCCAGTTCGGCGAGGGCGGCGACGGCCGGGGTGAGCGGGACCGGGCCGACGGCCGCACCGGCGGGCTCGGCCGGGGCCGCCGGGCCGGCCAGCGGCGCGGCCACCGCGGCGAGGGCGGCGACGGTGCGGTGCTCGAAGACCTCGCGCGGGGAGAGCGCGAACCCC
>NZ_JAZEWV010000089.1:0-620 GCF_036353415.1 Actinacidiphila polyblastidii | reverse complement strand
CTCCTCCTCCACGAATTGCCCCACCTCCAACGGGAGCCCCCGATGAACTTTCGCTTCCTGGCGCGCCGCCGCCCGACCCCGGCCGACGTCGCTGCCAATCTCACCGCCACCCGGCCGATCCTGCCGCCGGTCGTGACGGCGCCCGCCGTGGCTGTCCCCGCGCCGCCGGTTACCGTCGCCGATCCGCGCGCCACCTACCGTGTGCACTTCGACGGATCCGTCCCGGACCTGATCGCCCACAAGGTCACGCGGCGGGAGCTGGCGGCCGCGGCGGTCGGGCACGTCCGCCCGTACGCCCGCGCGACACACGCTGTGATCGACGCGCAGATGCCGTTCATCCTCGTCCGCGCCGACGACTCGACCGTGGCTCGGGCGACGTTCGAGGTCCTGCCGACGGGCGGTGGCCAGCGATGAACGGACCTCAGCACTTCCTGGAGGCCGAGCGACTGCTCGCCCTCGCGGACTACGACAGCGGCCACGCGCCGCAGGCCGCGGCCGACCGACGTGCCGACGCGCAGGTCCACGCCACGCTCGCGCAGACCGCCGCGTTCGTCATGGCACAGCCCGTCGCCGGGATGGCCGACGAACAGGGCCTCGACCAGGGCGACTTCGACGACTGG
>NZ_JAZEWV010000088.1:0-752 GCF_036353415.1 Actinacidiphila polyblastidii | reverse complement strand
CAGGCCGAGCCGGCCATGGACACCGACCACGACGGCACGCTCAGCCCCGCGGAAGCATCCGCCCAGGCCGGCAGGGACTGCTCGGCCCTGACCGCCGGGATCCACGCCACCACAGCGCCGCCGCCCGCACAGCCCGCCGGGCCTGCCGTGCTCACCTTCCGGCTGCGGGCCGCCACCTACCGGCTCCTGCCGGGCCAGGCCGGCCTGCACACCGGCCGCCTGGAGTGCCGGCTGACCGCCCCGGCCACCTTGGCCCGCGGCGCCCGCGTGCGGTTCACCTCCGGAGTCCAGGACTCCCACATCGGCTGGCACGAGATCACCGCACGAGGCGCGGGCATCCCCCTCGCCACCTCGGACGTCCCCGCACGCTCGGTCTCCGGCGAACTGCACACCTACCCCGCCGACCTGCTCTCCAGCCCCCTGGACACCCGCCACGCCGCCGTGCTGCTCGGCGCCGGCCCCGGCCCCGCCACCACCGCCAGGACCCCGGCGGCCGGCTGGGCCACGCACTGGTACGCCGCCCTCGACCGCCACCTGGGCGCGCTGACCGACCGGCGCACGCTGACGCTGCCCGTCGGCCTGCTCGCTGTCCTCATGTCCCTGGTCCTGGGAGCCGGTCACGCCGCGCTCCCCGGCCACGGAAAGACCATCATGGCCGCCTACCTGGCCGGCCGTCAGGGCCGCCCACGCGACGCGGTCACCGTCGCCACCACCGTCACCCTCACCCACACCGCCTCGGTACTGGCCCTCGG
>NZ_JAZEWV010000087.1:0-764 GCF_036353415.1 Actinacidiphila polyblastidii | reverse complement strand
CCGAGGGTCTTGCTGACGTGGTCGCGCAGGTCGGCGGCGAGGTCGTCGCTGTCGTGGGCGGTGCCGCGCAGGATGACGAACGCCACGATGGCCTGGCCGGTGGTGGCGTCGGTGGCGCCGACGACCGCGGACTCGGCGACCTTGGGGTGGGAGACCAGCGCGGACTCCACCTCGGTGGTGGAGATGTTGTGGCCGGAGACGAGCATGACGTCATCGACCCGGCCGAGCAGCCAGATGTCGCCGTCCTGGTCCTTCTTCGCGCCGTCGCCGGCGAAGTAGCGCCCGGGGAAACGCGACCAGTAGGTGTCGATGTAGCGCTGGTCGTCGCCCCAGATGGTCCGCAGCATCGAGGGCCACGGCTCGGTCAGCACCAGGTAGCCGCCGGAGCCGTCGGGGACCTCGCGGGCCTCGTCGTCCACGACGGTGGCGGCGATGCCGGGCAGCGGGGTCTGCGCGGAGCCGGGCTTGGTCGCGGTGACCCCGGGCAGCGGGCTGATCATCATCGCGCCGGTCTCGGTCTGCCACCAGGTGTCGACGATCGGGGTGGTGCCGGCGCCGATGTGCTCGCGGTACCACATCCACGCCTCGGGGTTGATCGGCTCCCCGACGCTGCCCAGGACCCGCAGCGAGGACAGGTCGAACCTCGCCGGGATGTCCTCGCCCCACTTCATGAAGGTGCGGATCGCGGTCGGCGCGGTGTAGAGGATCGTCACCCCGTACTTTTGGACGATCTCCCAGAACCGGCCCTGGTGCGGGGTGTCCGG
>NZ_JAZEWV010000086.1:0-767 GCF_036353415.1 Actinacidiphila polyblastidii | reverse complement strand
TTCGGACTCGCTTTCGCTACGGCTCCCCCACACGGGTTAACCTCGCAACACACCGCAAACTCGCAGGCTCATTCTTCAAAAGGCACGCAGTCACGAGACGCCGAGCAAGCTCGACATCCGACGCTCCCACGGCTTGTAGGCACACGGTTTCAGGTACTATTTCACTCCGCTCCCGCGGTACTTTTCACCATTCCCTCACGGTACTATCCGCTATCGGTCACCAGGGAATATTTAGGCTTAACGGGTGGTCCCGCCAGATTCACACAGGATTTCTCGGGCCCTGTGCTACTTGGGTGGTCTCCAAGAGAGCCGCTGACATTTCGACTACGGGGGTCTTACCCTCTACGCCGGACCTTTCGCATGTCCTTCGTCTACATCAACGGTTTCTGACTCTCCGACCGGCCGGCAGACCGATCACGGAAACTCCCACAACCCCGCATGCGCAACCCCTGCCGGGTATCACACGCATACGGTTTGGCCTCATCCGGTTTCGCTCGCCACTACTCCCGGAATCACGGTTGTTTTCTCTTCCTGCGGGTACTGAGATGTTTCACTTCCCCGCGTTCCCTCCACATGCCCTATGTGTTCAGGCATGGGTGACAGCCCATGACGACTGCCGGGTTTCCCCATTCGGACACCCCCGGATCACAGCTCGGTTGACAGCTCCCCGGGGCCTATCGCGGCCTCCCACGTCCTTCATCGGTTCCTGGTGCCAAGGCATCCACCGTGCGCCCTTAAAAACTTGGCCACAGATGCTCGCGTCCACT
>NZ_JAZEWV010000085.1:0-819 GCF_036353415.1 Actinacidiphila polyblastidii | reverse complement strand
CGCAATGGCCCGGCATGGCCGAGCAACTCGCCACCACCCACCCCGTCTTCGCCCACACCCTCGACCAATGCGCCCAAGCCCTCGACCCCTACCTCGACACACCCCTGCACCACGTACTCAACGACCCCACCGCCCTGCAACGCGTCGACATCGTCCAACCCGCACTCTTCGCCGTCATGGTCTCCCTCGCCGCACTCTGGCGCTCCCACGGCATCCACCCCGCCGCCGTCATCGGCCACTCCCAAGGCGAAATCGCCGCCGCCCACGTCGCCGGAGCCCTCACCCTCCCCGACGCCGCCCGCATCATCGCCCTCCGCAGCCAAGCCCTCACCACCCTCACCGGCAACAGCGGCATGATCTCCCTCCACACCACCGCCACCCACACCCACCACCTCATCCAACCCTGGAAGAACCACCTCCACATCGCCGCCCACAACAGCCCCACCACCACCATCGTCAGCGGCACCACACCCGCCCTCCAAGCCCTCCTCACCCACTGCCACACCCACGGCATCCACGCCCGCACCATCCCCGTCGACTACGCCTCCCACTCCCCCCACATGGAACCCCTCCACACCCCCCTCACCCACCTCCTCGCCCCCACCACACCCCAACCCCTCACCACCCCCATGTACTCCACCACCCACAACACCTGGCTCCACGGCACCGAACTCACCCCCCACTACTGGTACGAGAACATCCGCCAACCCGTCACCTTCCACCCCGCCATCCACACCCTCACCACCACCCACCACCACCACCACTACCTCGAAATCAGCCCCCACCCCGTCCTCACCCCCGCCATCCACGACACCCTCG
>NZ_JAZEWV010000084.1:0-838 GCF_036353415.1 Actinacidiphila polyblastidii | reverse complement strand
GAGCCGTGACCGCTCGGGTGGGACGGTCGGCCGGGCCGGGTCCTCGGGCAGCAGCAGGGTGGGCTGGTCGAGTCCGGCGAGCGACAGCCGCCAGGCCGCCTCGGCCGCCGGCCGGTCCTGCACGGCCAGCCACTCCGGATACGCCCGGTGCGGCGGGACCGCGGCAAGACCCGAGCCGTCCCCGCCGGCCTCGTACAACGCGAACAGATCCCCCAGCACCAGCGGCATCGACCACCCGTCGAGAACGATGTGATGGTGAGTCAGCACGATGCGGAAGGTCTGCTCGGCCAGCCGTATCAGGACGAAGCGGAGGAGGGGGGCTTCGGCGAGGTCGAAGCGGGCGGCGCGTTCGCGGGCCATGATCGTCGCGGCCTCGGCGTCGGCGGCCTCCGGGGCGAGCGGGCGCAGGTCGACCTCGCGCCAGCGCGGGGTCACCTCGTCCAGGACGACCTGGACCACGGTGCCGTCCGCGGTCGGGCGGAAGGCGGACCGCAGCCCGGCGTGGCGGCGGAGCAGGGCGCGCGCGGCGTCCTTGAGGGCGGCGACGTCCAGCGGGCCCTGGAGGAGCAGGCTGGGCTGGGCGACGTAGACGTCGGGGGCCGCGGTGTCGTAGCCGGCGTGGAAGAGGAAGCCCTGCTGGAGGGGGGACAGCGGCAGGACGTCGTCGACCACGGCGCCCCGGCCCAGCGCGGCGACGTCGTCGGGCGCGAGGGGGACGAGCGCGAGCCGGTCCGGCACGCCGGGGGCGGGGGCGGCCGGAGCGGTGGGACGGGCGGTGGCCGCGAGCCGGGCGGCCGTCCGGCACTCGAAGACGTCCTTGGAGGTGATCCGGTAACCG
>NZ_JAZEWV010000083.1:0-907 GCF_036353415.1 Actinacidiphila polyblastidii | reverse complement strand
GCATGACGTTGCCATGCGGATACTCGTCACCGGCGGCGCCGGTTTCATCGGATCGCAGTTCGTACGGGCCGCCCTGCGCGGTGAACTGCCCTCGGGCCCAGGCGCCCGCATCACCGTGCTGGACAACCTCACCTACTCCGGCAACCGGGCCAACCTCGACCCCGTCGCCGACCACCCCGACCTCACCTTCCTGCACGGCGACATCCGCGACCCCACCACCGTCGACGACGCCATGACCGGCCAGGACGCCGTCGTCCACTTCGCCGCCGAATCCCACGTCGACCGCTCCATCACCGACGCCACCCCCTTCGTCACCACCAACATCCTGGGCACCCAGGTCCTCCTCGACGCCGCACTACGCCACCACATCGGCCGCTTCACCCACGTCTCCACCGACGAGGTCTACGGCTCCATCCCCCACGGCTCCTGGACCGAGACCTCCCCCCTCGCCCCCAACTCCCCCTACGCCGCCTCCAAAGCCGCCTCCGACCTCATGGTCCTGGCCGCCCACCGCACCCACGGCCTCGACATCACCCTCACCCGCTGCTCCAACAACTACGGCCCCTACCACTTCCCCGAAAAAATGATCCCCCTGTTCATCACCCACCTCCTCGACGGCAGAAAAGTCCCCCTCTACGGCGACGGACACCACATCCGCGACTGGCTCCACGTCACCGACCACACCCGCGGCATCGACCTCGCCCTCCACCACGGCCGACCCGGCGAGACCTACCACATCGGCGGCGGCACCGAACTCACCAACCACGACCTCACCACCCGCCTGCTCACCGCCCTCGGAGCCGACTGGACCCACGTCGAACACGTCCCCGACCGCAAAGCCCACGACCAGCGCTACTCCCTCGACATCACCAAAACCCGCCAACAACTCGGCTACCACCCCCTCACC
>NZ_JAZEWV010000082.1:0-915 GCF_036353415.1 Actinacidiphila polyblastidii | reverse complement strand
GCACCCCGGCCAGCCCCGGCAGCACTGGGAGGGGCAGTTCGCCGATGCCGGCGTCCGCGTGCTGCTCACCGACCGCCCCGAGGGCGACCCCGGCCTGCCGCGCTGCGAGCGCGTCCTGCACCTCACCCGCGGCCGGGCCGGCGCCGACGACGATCGGGCGCCCTACCTGGCGCCCGGACTGCGGCCGGCCCGGCTCGCCTACCTCATGTACACCTCCGGCTCCACCGGAGTGCCCAAGGGCGTCGCCACCACCCACGGCGACATCCTGGCGCTCGCCGCCGACCGGCGCTGGGACGGCGACGAGCACGAGCGGGTCCTGCTCCACTCCTCGATCGCCTTCGACGCCTCCACCTACGAGCTGTGGGTGCCGCTCCTCCGGGGTGGCACCGTGGTCGTCGCACCCCCGGGCGACGCCGACCCGGAGGTGCTGCGGACAGCCGTGCGCCGGCACGGCGTCACCGCCCTGTGGCTCACCGCGGGCCTCTTCCACCACCTCGCCGACCTCGATCCCGGCTTCTTCGCCGGACTGCGCGCGGTGTGGGCCGGCGGCGACGCCGTGTCCCCCCAGGCCGCCGCCCGCGTGCTGCGCGCCCACCCCGGTCTCACGCTGGGCAACGGCTACGGCCCCACGGAGACCACCACCTTCGCCGCCTCGTACGTCACCGCCGAGGCCGACGACCTCGCGGGCGGCGTCCTGCCCATCGGCCGGCCGCTCGACGGCATGCGGGCCCACGTACTCGACGCCGCCCTGCGCCCGGCCGCCCCCGGCGTGGTCGCGGAGCTGTACGTGTCCGGTGCGGGCGTCGCCCGCGGGTACGCGGGCCGTGCGGGCCTCACCGCCTCCCGTTTCGTGGCGTGCCCCTTCGACGCCGGGGAGCGGATGTACCGCACCGGCGACCTGGTGCGCCGCGGGCC
>NZ_JAZEWV010000081.1:0-926 GCF_036353415.1 Actinacidiphila polyblastidii | reverse complement strand
GTGCCCTCGTAGATCACCTGGGTCGCGCCGTTGGCCAGCGGCCCGTACACGATGTAGGAGTGGCCGGTCACCCACCCGATGTCCGCGGTGCACCAGTACACGTCGCCGGCCGGTTTCAGGTCGAACACCGCGTGGTGGGTGTAGGCGGCCTGGGTCAGGTACCCGCCGGAGGTGTGCAGGATCCCCTTGGGCTTGCCCGTGGTGCCCGAGGTGTACAGGATGAACAGCGGGTGCTCGGCGCCGAAGGGCTGCGCGGTGTGCTCGGTGGACTGCCGGCCGGTGATCTCGTGCCACCACACGTCACGGCCTTCGGTCCAGGCCACCTCCTGCCCGGTACGGCGCACCACCAGCACATGCTCCACCTGCGCGGTCCGCGCCACCGCCTCGTCGATGGCCGGCTTGAGCGCGGACGGCTTGCCCCGCCGGTACCCACCGTCCGCGGTGATCACCAGCTTCGCGTCGGCGTCATCGATCCGCGAGGCCACCGCGTCCGCGGAGAACCCGCCGAAGACCACCGAGTGCGCCGCACCGATCCGCGCGCACGCCAGCATCGCCACGACCGCCTCGGGGATCATCGGCAGGTACACCGCGACCCGGTCGCCCGCCACCACCCCCAACTCCGTCAGCGCGTTCGCCGCCCGGCACACCTCGTCCTGCAACTCCGCGTAGCTGATCGCCCGGCTGTCACCCGGCTCACCCTCGAAGTACAGGGCGATCCGCTCACCGTGACCGGCCTCCACATGCCGGTCCACACAGTTGTAGGCGACATTCAGCTCACCGTCGGCGAACCACTTCGCGAACGGCGGATTCGACCAGTCCAGCGTCTGCGTCGGCTCCCTCACCCACGCCAACCGCCGGGCCTGCTCCGCCCAGAAACCCAGCCGATCGGCCGACGCCTGCTCATACGCCGCCGCCGTGACATTCGC
>NZ_JAZEWV010000080.1:0-956 GCF_036353415.1 Actinacidiphila polyblastidii | reverse complement strand
TTACACCGCCGCCCTGGAGGTCGACCCCTCCCTCACCTGGCTTCTTGTCGAGCGTGGGGAAGCTCGTCGTCAGGCCGACCAGTTCGGCGAGGCCGTCGCCGACTACACCGCCGCCCTGGAGATCGACCCCTCCCTCACCTGGGCCCTTGTTCAGCGTGGGGAAGCTCGTCGTCAGGCAGACCAGTTCGGCGAGGCCGTCGCCGACTACACCGCCGCCCTCCAACAAGACCCCACTGACGCTGTGGCACTCGGCTCGCGCGGACAGGCTCACGGTCAGGCGGGGCGGTTCGGCGAGGCCGTCGCCGACCTGACCGCCGCCCTGGAGATCGACCCCTCCCTCACCTGGGCCCTTGTTCAGCGTGGGGAAGCTCGTCGTCAGGCAGACCAGTTCGACGAAGCCGTCGCCGACTACACCGCCGCCCTCCAACAAGACCCCACTGACGCTGTGGCACTCGGCTCGCGCGGACAGGCTCACGGTCAGGCGGGGCGGTTCGGCGAGGCCGTCGCCGATTACACCGCCGCCCTGGAGATCGACCCGTCCCTCACCTGGGCCCTCGTCGAGCGTGGGGAAGCTCGTCGTCAGGCAGACCAGTTCGACGAGGCCGTCGCCGACTACACCGCCGCCCTCCAACAAGACCCCAGCGCTCCCCCAGTGCTCGCCCTTCGTGGGGAAGCTCATCGTCGGGCGGGGCGGTTCGGCGAGGCCGTCGCCGATTACACCGCCGCCCTGGAGGTCGACCCCTCCCTCACCTGGCTTCTTGTCGAGCGTGGGGAAGCTCATCGTCGGGCGGGGCGGTTCGGCGAGGCCGTCGCCGACTACACCGCCGCCCTGGAGATCGACCCCTCCCTCACCTGGGCCCTCGTTCAGCGTGGGGAAGCTCATCGTCAAGCGGGGCGGTTTGACGAGGCCGTCGCCGACTACACCGCCGCCCTCCAACAAGACCCCATTGACGCTG